>JALHLM010000282.1 GCA_022844585.1 Pirellulales bacterium
TCCGTCAAAAAAGAGTGTTTGCCCTCGGCATGCAGGGCGTTCATGATCCGACCGGTGAAACAATCCCAGTCGACGACGCCTTCGGCCACTGTGACGAGCTTTACGCCTGCTTGGCGCAGAGGGTGAATCCAGCGCCCTGCCTCGATACTGTCGAAGCGGCCGAATCGCGAATAGTCCCAGCAGAGGATCACGTCGAAATCACGGCTCGACGTCGCCGCCTTATGCATCGCCAAGAACTCGTGGCGGCGCTCAGTCGCGTCACCGCTGATTCCGCTATCCGTATACCAGCGGAGGATGCTGTAGCCGTGTTGTTGGGCGTATGTTTCGATTTCCCTGCGCTGATCTTCTAGGGAGCGCTCTTGGCGGTTGGTGCTACGGCGAAGATACGCGACGGCGGGAATGACGGGTTGGCTAACCATCTGCATCTCGGGTTACGATAGGGTGGTTCGAAGCCGGAAACTTGTCCACATTGGAAACGGTGCTTGCGAGCAGTTGCAAGGCGTCATTCACAGTGAAAGAACCAACGAACGCTTCGTCGATTTCGCGCGCCATCGGTGCGCTGCGGTCGCTGATTCTACCGCATTCGTCCGAAAAGGTTGAGCAGCGCGTTAGTTCGTCGACAATTCTGCCGTATGTGGCGGAACGCATCCGACGACCCGTCCCGCCAAACGCCTGCGTCGTGCCCGGCTCGACCCCGGTCGTAGCGTTCGGCGAATTTCGGCGGGCTACCGTGGCGACGCTGGGCCTCAATCCCAGCCGAATCGAGTTTCTCGACCACCACGGCCTCGAACTGACGGGAACCGCTCGGCGCTTGGCAACGTTCGCATCCCTCGGCGTTCGCGATCTCGCGTCGGCCTCCTCGTCGGCCGTCGCTCAGGTACTAGCGGATTGCGATTCGTACTTTCAACGCCGGCCATACATGCGGTGGTTTGGGCAGCTCGTACCGATTTTGGCGGCGTGCGGGGCGTCCTACCAAGATGGGACGGCGTGCCACCTAGACTTGGTGCAGTGGGCGACCGATCCTACTTGGGCGAAATTGGAGCCCGCCTCGTTGCGACGGCAGCTTGTCGCCGACGACGCGGCGTTTTTGCTGGAACAGCTGAAGTACGAGCGGATTAAGCTGTTGCTCGTAAATGGAAATGGTGTCTGGTCCGAGCTGCGATGCAGCGATGTTCAGGAGCACGAGCCGATTTCGGGCCTCGGCTGGCGAGACATCCGCATTTTTACTGGCATGATCGAACAGGTTCGTGTGATCGGCTGGAGCGTCAACCTGCAGTCGTCGCCGGGCGTGACGAATAGGCAGAGGTGCGAATTGGCTCGGCGGGTTGGTAGCCTCGCGTAGCTCGCGGACGGGCCGCGGTTTGCAGTATGTTCAGGTTTCGCTAGATTCAGAAAACTGTTTTGCGAGAGGCAGTTGCGTGCGGCTGTGACGTGTTTAGCTCGCTAGGCAAGGCTCATTAAATCGCCAGGAAGAACTTTCAACGCATGTCCGAAACAACTTCCGACCTCTCTTACGCCGACACCCTCTGGAAGGCGGCCGACGCACTGCGCGGGCAGGTTGATGCCGCTGAGTACAAACACGTCGTCCTCGGTCTGCTATTTCTTAAGTACATCTCCGATAGCTTCCAGTCGCGGCGGGATGAGCTAGATGCAGAGTTGTCCAAGGACGGCATCAAGGGCAAACAACTCGAAAAACTCCTCGAATCGCGCGACGAGTATACCGCCGAACGCGTCTTCTGGGTTCCGCCCGAGTCGCGCTGGCCCAACCTGCAGAACCAGGCCACACGCCCTGACATCGCCACGCTCATCGACGACGCCATCCTGGCGGTCGAGCGCGACAATCCGAATCTCAAGTCCAAACTCCCGCGCGACTACGCCCGCCGCGGCATCGACCCCGTGAGGTTGGCAGGGCTCATCAATCTCATCGCGGGCATCGGCTTCAAAGGCTCGCGCGACAAAGCCCGCGATACGCTCGGCCGAGTCTACGAATATTTTCTGGGCAAGTTCGCCGCTGCCGAAGGGAAGCTTGGGGGCGAGTTCTATACTCCGCGCTCCGTCGTCCGCGTGCTGGTCGAGATGCTCGAACCGTACGCCGGCCGCGTGTATGACCCGGCTTGCGGTTCCGGCGGCATGTTCGTTCAGTCGGAAAAGTTTGCCGAAGCCCACGGCGGCAACAAGACCGACGTCTCCATCTTCGGCCAGGAGTCCAACCCCACGACGTGGCGACTGGCGCACATGAACCTGGCGATCCACGGCATTGAGGCCAACCTCGGCCCGGCTCCCGCCGACACCTTTCTCCGTCCGCAGCACCCCGACCTCAAGGCTGACTTCGTCCTCGCCAATCCGCCGTTCAACGTTTCGGACTACTCCGGCCCACTCCTCCGCGGCGACAAACGCTGGACCTTCGGCGATCCGCCCGTCGGCAACGCCAACTTCGCCTGGATTCAGCACTTCATCCACCACCTCGCCTATCCCAACGGCCGGGGAGGCGGCGTGGCCGGGTTTGTCATGGCGAACGGCTCGCTCTCCAGCAACACCGGCGGCGAAGGGGAGATCCGCCGCAAGATCGTCGAGGCCGACCTCGTCGACTGCATCGTCGCCATGCCTGCGCAGCTCTTCTTCACTACCGGCATTCCCGTCTGCCTCTGGTTCCTTACGCGGGACAAGACCGGGAAGAACATCCGCAAGGGGACGCCCAACCGCCGCGGCGGCCGCAAGGGCGAAACGCTCTTCATCGACGCCCGCAAGCTCGGCACGCTCCAGACCCGCACGCTCCGCGTCCTCTCCGGCATCGAAGACTCCGAGTGCGTGCCGGGCACGACCGACCCGCTGCCGACCAGCGACATCGGCCGCATCGTCTATGCCTATCGCCAATGGCGCGGCGAGCCGAAGCCCGACTGGTGGAAAAAGAAGGATCACGGCGACTGGGCCTTCACCGCGACGCCCGGTTTCGCAAAGCCCGGCACGATCGACGAAATCGCCAAGCATGGCCACGTCCTCACGCCCGGCCGCTACGTCGGCGCGGAAGACATTGAAGAAGATGCCGAACCGTTCGCTGAGAAATATCCGCGACTGGTGGCGGAGGTGGAGGAGTGCTTGGCGGAGGGGGAACGACTGACCGACGTAATTCGCCAGCGACTCTCAGGGGTGAGCTATGGCGACTGACATGCGATCAGGCTGGAACAGTTACGCTCTTACCGAAGTCTTCGATGTTCGTTCTGGGCTGTCGAAACCAGCATCTGAATTCGGCTCAGGCTTCCCGTTCGTAACGTTCAAAGACGTGTTGGACAACTACTTTCTGCCTGAAACGCTTGGAAGTCTCGTACGTTCCAGCGATAGCGAACGAGAACTGTGCAATGTGCGACGCGGCGATGTCTTTCTGACGCGGACAAGTGAGACGCAGGAAGATCTCGGTATGAGCAGCGTCGCCTTGCGCGACTATGAAGAAGCGACCTTCAACGGTTTCACGAAGCGACTCAGGCCAAGGGATCCTCGTGCGATTGTGCCCGAGTACGCTGCATACTATCTCCGCAGTCCGCGTTTTCGCGGTGAGATGAGCGCGTTCTCCACGCTATCCACGCGCGCGAGTTTGAACAACGATATGCTGAGTCGGATTCAAATCGTGTTGCCCGACGTGAAGACTCAGGAGGCCATCGGATTCACGCTGCGTTCTCTCGACGACAAGATCGAGCAGAATCGTCGGACGGGGGCGAAGTTGGAGGGGTTGGCGCGGGCGGTGTTCAAGGCGTGGTTCGCGGACTTCGAGCCGTTGAAGGCCAAGGCCGCCGGTGCGACTGGCTTCCCTGGGATGCCGCCGGAAATCTTCGCGGCGCTGCCTACCGAATTCGAAGATTCTCCCCTCGGCCGCGTGCCGCAGGGCTGGGAGGTGAAGCCGCTGTCGGAGGCGTTCGACGTTAACCCGCCCCGGCGACTCGCGAAAGGTGCCGACGCCCCGTATCTCGACATGAAGAATATGCCCACCGATGGCCACGCCCCCGACTCATGGGAGCGTCGAGCACACGGCTCGGGCATGAAGTTCATCAACGGCGATACGCTCGTCGCCCGCATCACGCCTTGTCTTGAGAACGGCAAGACCGCCTACGTTGACTTCTTGAACGAAGGCGAGGTCGCGTGGGGTTCGACTGAGTACATCGTGCTCCGTCCCAAGCCGCCGCTGCCGACCATCTTCGCGTACAGTCTTGCTAGGACTGAGCCTTTCCGCGACTACGCGATCCAAAATATGAGCGGCACAAGCGGGAGGCAGCGGGTCGCCGGATCGGCTTTGGAACACTATCACATCGCCGTTCCGGATGAGGTGACAGCCAGATCCTTTGGTGAGGTTGTCGGGCCATTGTTCGACTGCATCAAAGCGAGCAAGGTAGAATCTGCCAAGCTGGGCACGCTTCGCGATTACCTCTTGCCGCGTTTGCTCAGCGGGCGTATACGAGTGGAGGCCGTATGACTCAATCTCCCAACGAGCAGTTTGTCGAGGACAGTTCGGTTGTTCATTTCGGCGTTCTCGGGATCAAGTCCCGTCGAGGAATTGAAATCGACGATGGGAGCGAACGCGCGGCATTGTCTTCCGTGGTACTTCCAGGGGCAGCCAAGGATTCCGTCCATAGGCTGAATCCGCATCTTCCGGACGTCACGGTTGACGCAGCCGTCGCCGGCCTTTCCCGTCCGCCACATCCGACGCTCATCGAAAACAACCGCCATTTCCATGGCCTGCTGACCGACGGCGTGCCGGTGGAATTTAAGGACGCCAAGACCGGCGAGATGCGCGGGGGGCGGGCGCGGGTGATCGACTTTGACAACCCCGCGAACAATGAATTACTTGTCGTGCGGCAATTGACGGTCCAAGGGCCGAGCGGGAAGACTTTTCGGCCCGACCTGATCCTGTTCGTCAACGGGCTGCCGCTGATGGTGATCGAACTCAAGGATCCGGCCAACGCGTCGGCGACGCTCGACGTGGCGATCGACCAACTCGGGCGCTACAAGGAGATCGCGCCGGACTTGTTCGTGCCGAACCTGTTACTGGTGGTCAGCGACGGGCTGCTGACTCGCGTGGGGAGCATCACCAGCGGGCGGCAGCGCTTCACGCCGTGGCGACCGGAGAAGGGCGGCGAGCCGACGCTGGAAGCGCTGATCCACGAACTGCTGAATCCCGCGGCGCTAATGGACTACCTGCGGTCCTGCGTGGCGTTCGAGGAGGACGAGCGCGGGAACATCGTCAAGAAAGTGGCGGGCTATCACCAGTTCCGCGCGGTCCGAAAGACGCGACAGCAAGTGATCGCGGTGCAGGCCACGCCGGTGACCAGTGAAAAGTACCACGGCCGGCCCGGCGGCGTGGTCTGGCATACGCAGGGGTCGGGCAAGAGCCTGACGAT
The DNA here is from genome assembly GCA_022844585.1 of Pirellulales bacterium. Classification (GTDB taxonomy): domain Bacteria; phylum Planctomycetota; class Planctomycetia; order Pirellulales; family JALHLM01; genus JALHLM01. The sequence goes on from JALHLM010000282.1 coordinate 5,388, forward strand.
GCTGATGCTCGCCGGTACGCTGGTGCGGGCGGCGGAGATGGCCAACCCGACGCTGGTGATCGTCACCGACCGCAACGACCTGGACGACCAACTGTTCGACACCTTTGCGATGGGCCGCGGATTGCTGAGGCAAGACCCGGTCAAGGCAGAGAGCCGCGAAGATTTGAAGACTCTGCTTGACCGAGCGAGTGGCGGCGTGGTCTTTACGACGATCCACAAGTTCAACGAGGCGCACGGCAAGATCAGCGAGCGATCCAACGTGGTGGTGATGGCGGACGAAGCCCATCGCAGCCAGTATGGATTTGTCGATGGCGGCGCGCGATGGATGCGCGATGCGCTGCCCAATGCTACCTTCGTGGGTTTCACCGGCACGCCGCTGATCAACTCGGATACAACAACTCGGCAGGTGTTCGGCGACTACGCGGACGTGTACGACATCCGGCAGGCAGTGGCCGACGCTGCAACCGTGCCGATCTACTACGAGCCGCGAATCGTGAAGCTGACCATCGACGAGGCCGGCGCGAAAAAGGCGGAAGCGGCCATCGCCGAAGCCGCGAAGGCCGACGCCGCGGGCGAGGAGGCGGCGGAGAACATCCGCATTCCGATCGAGGAGTTGTACGGCGCGCCCGAGCGATTGGAGCGGGTGGCGAAGTTCCTCGTTGAGCATTGGGAACAGCGACGCAGCGCGATGGAAGGCAAGGCGATGGTCGTCACCATGAGCCGCGACATCGCCGCGCGGTTGCACGACGAGATCGCGAAGTTGCGTCCCCAATGGGTGGATGGAGACGATGACAAGGGCGTGATCAAGGTGATCATGACCGGCGGGCCGGATGATCCCGAGCACATGGCGAAGCACGTAAGAAGCAAGGCACAGCGGAAGGCGCTTGCGGCGCGGTTCAAGGACCCGGCGGATGACTTCCGCGTGGCAATCGTGGTGGACATGTGGCTGACGGGCTTTGATGTGCCGTGCGCGCACACGATGTACCTCGACAAGCCGCTGGCCGGTCACAACCTCATGCAGGCGATTGCGCGCGTGAACCGCGTCTACGGCGAGAAACCGGGCGGGTTGATTGTGGACCTGATCGGGTTGGCTGATCCGCTTGCCGATGCGCTGGCGACGTATGCTAACGCGACGGGCGAAAACGACAAGCCGATCAAAGAACTGCAGGACGAAGCGATCCCGGCGATGCGATCGGCGTTCGAGCAGTTGCGCGCGTTCTTTCACGGGTACGACTACTCGGCGGCGCTCGACGCTGAACCGATCAACGTGCTGCGGGTGTATCTGGGGGCGATCGATCATGTGCTGGACGTCGGGCAGAATGTGGGAGAAGAGACGGGCTGGAAGCGATTTCGCGGGATGGTGAAGCGCCTCTCGACGGCATTCGCGCTGGCGGTGCCGCGCGAGGAGACGAAGGAGATCACGTCGCACCTGGCGTTCTTCCAGCGGATTGCGGCGATGATCCGCAAACGGCTGGCGGATGACGCCGAGCCGACACCGGGTAGGGGCGGTTCGCGAGACATCGATGCCGCGGTGAGGCAGGTCATCGGCGACGCAGTAGACGCGGGCGAAGTGATCGACCTCTTCGCGGCCGCCGGCTTGGACGCGGCACGGTTGGACATCCTCGGCGAGGACTTTCTGAATCGAGTCAGCGCCTTGGAGCAAAAGAACCTGGCCCTGGAGACGCTGCGGAAACTGCTCACCGACCAAATCAAGATCAGCGAGCGTACGAACCTCGTGCAGGCGCAGAAGTTCCGCGAGGCACTGGAGAAGGCGATGCTCGGCTACACGAATAAGCAGATCACGACGGCCGAGATGATCGCCAAGCTGCTGGAGCTGGCGAAGTGGGTCCGGGAAGCGAAGCAGCACGGTCAGAACCTCGGGCTGAACACGGAGGAAGTCGCGTTCTATGACGCGCTGGCGGAGAACGGTTCGGCGAAAGAGGTGATGCAGTCCGACCAGCTGCGCCTGATGGCTCGTGAGCTAGCAGAGATGGTCAAGAAGATGCCCAAGCTCGATTGGACGCAACGGGAATCAGTCCGGGCGGACCTTCGCCGCAAGGTGCGGAGGTTGCTTGCCATGTATGGTTATCCACCAGACTTGTCGGAAGACGCCACACAGTTGGTGCTCAAGCAAGCGGAACTTTCGACTGAAGCGGTAGAATAACATCCCGTTGCTGCACTCTACGGCATCAGTGCTCGATTGCGCTCAGACTGAGCAGGCGATCAAGGCTAAGCAGGCACAGATGAGATCGTGTGTAGTCAATGATACCCTCCCGCTTGAGCCCGACCAACACTTCGGAGACAACCGGCCGAGCGGCCACCACCAGGTCGGAGAATTCCTCGTGGGTGAGTCGTACGTCGACAAGATGGCCATGTCCACAACGCCC
>JALHLM010000283.1 GCA_022844585.1 Pirellulales bacterium
GCTCTTCCGATCTCGAGGCGTCTTTTTCTTCGACAATCCGCAGGAATTCGCCGTTCGCATCGCGGACCACCCTCCCCAAGCCGTAGGGGTTTTCCTTGTGAGCCGTCCCCATCAGGCAGGCGGTCGGGCGGCGGGCGAATTCGTCGAACAACGCCCGCACCGATGACGGCTGCAACATCGGCGAATCCCCAGTTACGACCAGCACCGGCCCGGAGTGCCCGGCGAGCGCCTCCCGCGCGCACATCACGGCATGCCCGGTGCCGCGTTGTTCTTCCTGGAGCACGAAGGAGATGTTCCTCCGGCTCGCCAGGGCCGCCTTCACGTCGTCGGCCCGGTAGCCGACGACGACGACCGTGTGGTCGATTCCGCTCGTCTCCAGGGCGTCCAGAACGTAGTCGATAATCGGCCGCCCCAGCGCCGGCACAAGCACCTTCGGCAACTCAGATTTCATCCGAGTCCCCTTCCCGGCGGCCATCACAATCGCAAGTTTCTTGGTCATAGGGGGTAGTTTGGCAAGAAAATGGCGCTGAGGACAGGGGCGGGACCGTGCGGCAGAATCGCTGAATCGCGGAGCGTCGCTTTGCACGAAAAAGCCCAGGGCAGGCCCTAAGTGTCGTCACCATTGGCAACGACTCGGGTGGCCTGCCCTGGGCTTAGCGGCGCAAATCGTGGAATCCAGCGTTGGAGTTCGGCCCGATCGCCGCCAGTGGTTAGAATCACCATGATGGGAGACTATCAACTCGGCGTCGGGCGCGGCGAGATCGGCTGGGAGTTCTTACTCCTCGCTGGCGTGCTCGCGATCGCATTCATTGGCGGGATCATCTTGGTCGCGTGTTTGATTGCCCGCCAAGGTCGAGATGAATAGGCCGGAAATAGCCGTTTGACGCACAACTGGTGAAATACATGTTCAAAGCGATTTGGTCGTCGATCGTTGGGCGCAAGAAGTGCGATTGGTGCTGCAACGCGATGAAGAATCTCGTCACGTTTCGGCATGACCGAGGCTTCTTTGTTTACGCGGAGCGACGACTAAGTCAAACTGACGACGTATGGTTCTATCTCTGCTTCCGCGCCATTGAGGACCATCGGACGATTGAAGTCGTCTCCCCGTCGCCAGGATGCATATCATTGGCCAGCAAGTCAGTGATTCACTTCTGCCCCCAATGTGGCTCAAAGCTCGCCGACTACTACCGCGGGAAATATGATAAATTCTTTGATTCGACGCTCGATGACTTCCTGAGCGCACGACCCAGTAAAGAATAGCAACCGGCATCTCCGCCGCTTCCCGGCGCATCGCAATCGGGCTAAAATCCGGAATTCTCCGGCCGACCGCGGTGAGCAACTTGAATGGGCAAAGCGACTTACAAAGACGCCGGGGTGGATCTCGAAATCTACGAGCAGTCGATGGCTCGGCTGCCCCGGCTGATGGGGCGGACGTATAGCCCTCGGGTGATCCGGCTCGACGGCGGGTTCGCGGGGCTGTTTCAGCTCGATTTTGCCAGCAAGCTGTTCGCCCGGAACTACCAGGACCCGGTGCTGGTTTCCTGCACCGACGGCGTGGGGACCAAGCTCAAGGTGGCCACCGAAGCCGGCGTGCATCACACCGTGGGGATCGACCTGGTGGCGATGAGCGTCAACGACGCCCTCTGCTGCGGGGCGGAGCCGCTCTTTTTCCTCGACTACGTGGCGATGTCCCACGACGACCCGGAGTTGCTGGAGCAGATCGTCTCCGGGATCAGCGCCGGGTGCCTGCAGAGCGATTGCGCGCTGCTGGGGGGCGAAACGGCGATCATGCCCGACCTGTACAATCGCGGCGACTATGACCTGGCCGGGTTCTGCGTCGGCGTCGTGGAGCGTAAGAAAGTCATCGACGGCCGCGCCATCGCCGCTGGCGATACGTTGCTTGGCGTTGCTTCGAGTGGCTTCCACTCCAACGGTTACAGCCTGGTCCGCCGCGTGGTGTTCGACATCGCGCAGCACAAAATCAACGATCACATCGACGAGCTGGGCAAGACCGTGGCGGAGGTGTTGCTGGAGCCGACGCAGATTTACGTCCGCGGCGTGCGGCAATTGCTGGCGCACTACCCGGTGAAGAACGTCGTGCATGGCATCGCGCACATCACGGGCGGCGGGTTGTTCGAGAACCTGGAGCGCATTCTTCCCACCGGCGCGCGGGCCGTGATCCGCCGCGATAGTTGGCCGGTGCCGAAGGCGTTTCGCTGGCTGCAACGCTTGGGCGAAATCGAAGAAGCGGAAATGGAACGCGTCTTCAACATGGGCATCGGCCTGGTCGTCGCGGTGAGTGCGTACTACGCCGACAGCGTCCGCCAGCAACTCGCCAGCACCGGCCTGGAAAGCTGGCCGATCGGCCACATCGCGGAAGGTGAGCGCGGGGTGGTGTGGGGATAGTTGGCCGAATTTGACGCGTCTCCGATCGTCGCATACTCTGAACTAGTGATAGTGAAACCAGTGGAGACAAAATGCCATGTCCGTCCAGTCCAGCGACAGTTCTCCGGAATTGCTCCAACTAATTGAGCAGGAACTTGACTCCGGGCGCTACGCGACACCGGGAGAAGTTCTGTTGGACGCGATGAAGCTTCTGCACGAACGTCATGCCTACGATGCCGAGATTCAGAAGGGCATGGACCAATTCGCGCGCGGTGAGTTTGTTGAATATGATCGCGAGGGCTTGAAGGCGATGTTTGAGGATCTTCGTGCTCAAATTCTTGCCAGAACGGGTGCTTCGCATGAGTAAGTACCGGCTTACGTTTGCCGCCCGGCAAGACTTGCGGGAGATATCGCGGTACATCGAAGAACGCAATCCGCAGGCGGCCATACGAGTACTCCTTCGAATTGAAACGCAACTCTCGCTGCTGGGAGAGAACCCGATGTTAGGCGAGGCCTGGGATCACAATATCCCGGGTCTGCGACGATTCTCCTTGAAAGGCAACTACGTCGGCTTTTTTCGGCCGTTGGCTGATGGAATCGAGGTCGTTCGCATCTTGCATGGCGCCCGAGACGCGGACGCACTCATCGACGACTGAAAATGGCAAGTCAATTCCGCGGAAAGAATTCTCCGCCGTGGCGTCTTCTCTAGGCACCGACGCCGTTCACCAGCCGTCCCCTGCGTATGCCCCCGATTGGACCGGATGAATTGGGCCGATTGCTGGACGAACATGGTCCGGCGCTCGTGCTCTATGCGCGGCAGTGGTGCGGGAGCCCCGAGGATGTCGTGCAGGAGGCCTTTGTGCAGCTTGCGCGGCAATCCGCCGTGCCGGATCGCCCGGCGGCCTGGTTGTTTCGCGTGGTGCGGAATGGGGCGATCTCACTGGGGCGCTCGTCGCAACGACGCAAACGGCGCGAGCAATCCAGGGCCGTTCGCGGCGCCGCCTGGTTTGTGCCGGCGGAAGCGGACCGCCTGGACGGCCAAGAGGTCGCCGAGGCGTTGGAAACCCTGCCGGCCGAGCAGCGCGAGGCGATCGTCGCCCGGCTGTGGGGACAATTGTCGTTCGAGGAAATCGCGGAACTGTCCGGCACGTCCACCAGCACCGCCCATCGCTGGTATCAGGCCGGGCTGACCGCCTTACGCACGAGGTTCAACGTCCCATGTCACGAGACGCCAGCACGCCCGACCCGCTGAGCGGGTTCGAGAAACAATTGCAGTCGTTGCGACCAGCGACGGCGCTCGACCGCGACCAACTCATGTTCCGCGCCGGCCAGGCGTCGGTGGAGCACAGGGCGACTGCGCCGCGGCGCTGGTGGCTGCTGGTGACGACCAACGGATTCTCGGCGCTCGCGGCGGGACTTTTGGTGGCGGCAACTTTGCATCCCGAACCGCAGGCAGTGGAGCAAGTTGTCGAACGGCCCGCGCCGACGGATCGCGCGATCGAGGCGCCACGCGTGCGCAGCGCGGACGCGGAGTTCGGCTATCTCGCGCTCCGCAACCGCGCGATCCAGGGCGATTGGCGCGAGCCTTTGGCGATTTCTTCGCATACCAGCTGGGAAAAACGCGAGGCGACGCCGTCTTATCGACAGTTGCTCGAGCAGTATTCCCAAGAGCTTCGCTGACATCGACGACCACAGTCTCCTTTCGCTCCGCGAAAGGCGGGGCTTTCGCGGAGCGAAAGCAGACAGTGTCGTCACGGCTCACACACGTCTTTCTCCAGGAACGAGAACCATGTATCGCACATCGACACTACTGGCATTCTGCGCGTTGCTCGCGACTTGCTCGTTTGCTCAATCCGACGAAACCGAACCGCGCGAGCAGATCATCGAACTCACCATCACGCCGGCCGCAGCGCCAACGCCGGCGCTGGAGTACCCGCTGTTACCGCCGCTGCCGGAGTTGCAGCCGCAGGATGCGGTGCTGATTTACGCAAGGATGTTCTCGATGGGCTTCGGGCCGTCGCCAACGAACGATGTGGACCGTGAACTGCTGGACAAGTACTTAAGCGCTCCCCTGAGTGAGTTCTCGGTCAAAGAATCTCGCGAGCTGCTGGAGCGCAATGTGGTACGTGACGGATGGCTCGCGAACGCGGCCATGTGCCGCGATTGTTCGTGGCAATTGCCGCTGGGAGAACGACCGTTCTTCGCCATTCTCCTGCCGGAGTTGCACCCATTGCGTCAACAAGCGTGGTTTTTGGCATTGAAGACCAAGATTCAAATTGCCGAAGGCGACGCAGACGGCGCGATGGAGTCCATTCGCGTCGGCTACTCCGTGGCACGTCAGGTCGCCTCGGGGCCGACGTTGATTCACGTGTTGGTCGGCGTTTCGATCGCCGGCGCTTTCTCAGAGCGCGTAGCCGAGTTGGGCACATTACCGAACGCTCCCAATCTGTATTGGTCGCTCAGTCAATTGCCCTCTCCATTTCTTAATGCGCGCGACGCCCTCGCGGCTGAGATGTACTGCATGGAATTGTCGTATCCGGAATGGAGCAACCCGCGGGCCGGCGGTCGCGACGAAGCCTATTGGGACGCGTTCCTGTCCCAACTCCATCACGACATGCTGCTGATGGGCGATAAGCTGCCAGAAGACTTCGCCCTTGCCACCATCCGCGAGAAATCGTACCCGGCCGCGAAGCAACATCTACTCGATACCGGCATGTCGCAGGAAGAGGCCGAAAAGATCTGCCCCGCCCAGGCGACCGTGATTCTTACCGTCGACACGTACAATCGCCATCGCGATGACGTCTTCAAGTGGGCCTACCTGCCTTTCGAGACCGGGCAGGCAGGGTTGTTAAAGGCCATCGAGAAAGTGGGCACGACGCCAAGCAACGACCAGGGCTTGCCGCTCGCACAATTGATTCTCCCGTCGCTCGCGCATTTCCGTGTGGCCTTGCAGCGGCAGGAACGAACCTTCGCGCTTTTGCGAACGATTGAAGCCCTCCGCATGCACGCCGCCGAGCACAACGGCCAGCTTCCGGTGTCGCTCGCGGATGTCACGTGCGTGCCGGTGCCTACAGACCCCTGGGCCGGCAATCCGTTTGAGTATTCGCTCGATGGAGAGGTCGCCAAACTGCGAGCCGCAGCGCCCAAGTGGCAGCCGGTCGAACTGACGATGGAGTATCGGCTCAGGATGAGGAAGAAGTAGGCGGGGGATTCACCACGGAGTCACGGAGACACCGAGGGGAGGCCTTTTTGAACCGCAGAGGCGCTGAGACGCAGAGAGTGGGCGGTAGATCGTTACCGCTTAACAACATATTCGTCCTCCGTGTCTCCGTGACTCCGTGGTGAGACCCGAGCTAGTGAGCGTGCGCATCGGCGGCATGCGGTTCGTCGGCCTTCGGTTCATCGCCTGGAACGCTCCACGGCGTATCCCCGGGCGTGGCCCCCGGAGCGCCTTCCGGGCCGCCGGCGAATTCGTCCAGCATGTAAACTTCCACTTTCGCGTCGAGCGTCGCGGGGTCTTCGCCGCGACCGCCGCCGCCGGCCTGGCTCATGCGAATGCGATCCGGTTCCACGCCGTGGTCGATCAGATATTGTCGCGTTGCCGCGCACCGTGCATAGGCTAACTGCCAGCGGTCAGAGAATTTCTCGTTGGATTCGAGCGGCCGTTCCGAAACGTTCGCGCGAATCTCCAGCAGATTGCGTTTGCCCGCCAACATCGGTAGCAGTTCGTCGAGATTCTTCTTCCCTGCATCGTCGATCGCATCCCCTTCCATCGCGAATGGCAAATGCGTTCCCACGCTCGAACGGCTGCCGTCGCGATACATGAAGGCGCTCGAGGGACGGCGTATCACCGTCTGCGGGCCGCGCTTGTTCGTGCCTTCGCCGGAGCCGCCCTTCTTGTCGCCGCCGTCGCCTTGCGGAGGCGGCGGAGTCGTCCCTTCGTGCGGCATGAAGCTTGGCCCGGGCGCTTGCGTCCCCGGCTTATCCGACGGCACGGCGAAAGGATCGCGAAAATATTGCGCGACGGCTTCCTTGACGGGCTTGTCCTGTCCGACGAGCCACATCACCAAAAAGAACGCCATCATCGCGGTCACGAAGTCCGCGTAGGCGACTTTCCATGCACCACCGGCGCCAGCCATAGAGACAACCTTGATGCGTCGAGGAAGTAGGTGGGGTAGGAAGTAGGTGGGGTAGGAAGTAGGTGGAGTAGGTAGTAGGTGGGAGGCTTGGTTACTGCTTTGCCGTGCTTACTTTCCTGCTAGGCGCCTTCGACTTCTTTGAACATCTTGTCCAGTTCGTCGCGGCTGGGGCGGACTGCGGAACCGATTCCCCGGCAGGCGCGTTCGATCGCCACTTTCGGCGAGGCGTCGCCGGCGAAGCCTGAGACGATGCTGGCGATCGCGCGGAAGAACACCAGTTCTTCCTGCCCCAGCAATTCCATGCGGGAAGCCAGCGGGCCGAAGAAGCCGTAGCTCATCAGAATCCCGAGGAACGTTCCGACCAACGCCGTACCGACGTGGTGGCCGATTTCCTCGACGGGCCCGCTGATCGATTCCATGGTGATCACGATACCGAGCACGGCCGCCACGATGCCGAAGCCGGGAAGAGCGTCGGCGGTTTTCTGCAGCGCGTGAAGCGGGGCGTGATGCTCCCCTTCGATAACCTTGATCTCCGCTTCGAGCATTTCCGGCAGTTGCTCCGGCCGCACGGTGCCGTCCAGCACCGGGGCAAAGGCGCCGCAGATGAAGTCGGTGACGTGGTGGTTTTTCGAGATGCGGGGATACTCGTGAAAAATCTTGCTGTCGTGCGGCTTGCCGACGTGCGCTTCCAGGGCAAGCAGCCCGTCCCTCCGGGCCAGTCGCAAGAGGGTGTACATCAGTTTGAACAGATCACGGTAGGCCGGTTTGCCGAACGGCGAACCTTTCAAGCAGGCGAGGCAGCCTTTCACGAGATCGACCAGAATCTTTTTCGTCGACATCACGATCAAGCCGCCCAAGGCCGCGCCGCCGATGGTGAGCAACTCGTACGGTTGAATCAACGCGCCGACATGGCCGCCGGACAGGACGAAGCCCCCCAGCACCGCGCCGGTTACGACGATGAATCCGATAATGGCAATCATGACTGTCGTGCGCTCCGATATTCAGGATGACCCGGCTGCGCGCGGGTTGGGCGCGCCGCCGTCGCGGAGACCGCTAGCAGTACATAGCTTAGGAAATTGCCGCGGCGCGCCCGACACTGCTTATCGGAAGCTAGATTTCAGCACGGAATGCGTTCCCCAGCGTTGGTCAGACGTGGATCGCTCCGCACCTCCCACCCGCAGGCTTCGCGCGTCATGTCGACCGTCGGCAGCATTCTTTTGGATCAACAAATCCTCCTCGAAAGC
>JALHLM010000284.1 GCA_022844585.1 Pirellulales bacterium
GCTCCGTCCTCGGTCCCCCGGCCACCGCGGATGAAGATCGGGTCGCAGCGGTTCGAGGCCGAGCGGTTCGCGCCGAAGCCGCCGCCGATCAGCTTGCCCCCCGCGGCCAAGAGCGCCGAAGCGAAGAGCGGCGCGCCGCCCAAACAGGGCCGCATGGCGCCGGCCGAACGCGACGAGGATGAGGAGTCGTCCGACGAGAAGCCAACCGGCGAACCGACGGCGGACGTCGCCGCGCCGGCAGCGCCCATGCGCAAGCTCCCGCCGCCTAGGTTGGAGCGTGGCAACTCGGCGGAATTGGAACTCGAAATCGCCGCGGCGCTCGGCGGGCAATCGCTCGACGATCTGCTGGGCGCGGATGCGAAAAAGACGACCGGCATCAGCGACGTCCTGGAACCGGAAACCAAGTGCCGCGGGCGCGTGGTGTCGATCCACGGCGAGGACGTGTTCGTCGATCTCGGCGGGCGCAATCAGGGCGTGATCTCGATTCGGCAATTCACCACGCCAGTGGAAGTCGGGGCGCTGGTCGAAGTGATCGCCGGACGTTTCGACGCCAATGAGGGACTCTATCTATCCACATTGCCGGGCGGCGCGCAGACGGTTGAAGATTGGTCGCAGATCACCGACGGCATGGTCGTCGAAGCCAAGATCACCGGCCACAACAAGGGCGGCCTGGAATGCGAAGTCGGCGGATTGCGCGGCTTCATTCCGGCCAGTCAGATCGCGCCGTATCGCGTCGAGAACATGGAGCAATTCGTCGGCGAGCGTTTGAACTGCATCGTTACCGAGGCCAATCCAGAGCGGCGCAATTTGGTGCTCAGCCGGCGCGGCGTGCTGGAACGCGAACGGCAAGAGGCGAAGGAACAATTGCTCGGCACGCTGCAAGTCGGCGAGATCAAAGAAGGCCGGGTCACGAAGCTGATGGACTTCGGCGCGTTCATCGATATCGGCGGCGTCGACGGGTTGCTGCACGTCAGCCAGATGAGCTGGCAGCGCGTGAAGCATCCGAGCGATGTGCTGGAAGTCGGCCAGGCGATCAAGGTCAAGGTGCAGAAGATCGACCCTGCCTCGGGCAAGATCAGCCTGGCGTTCCGCGACCTGATGGAAAACCCCTGGACCGGCGCGGCGCGCAAATATCCGGTCGGCTCGCGCGTGACCGGCACCGTGACGCGCTTGATGGAGTTCGGCGCGTTCGTGCAGTTGGAGCCAGGCGTCGAAGGCCTGGTGCATATCTCCGAACTGGCGCATCAACGCGTCTGGCGCGCGAGCGACATCGTCCAGGAAGGGGCGTCGATCGACGCGCAGGTGACGAGCGTCGACGAGCAGGCACAGCGGATCGGCTTGTCGATCAAGGCGCTCCAAGCGCGGCCGTCGCAGGGCGCGAAGAAGACGGAGGATCCCGACGCCCCCGTCGAGCCAGCCATCAAGAGCAAAGGCAAGTTCACCGGCACCTTGAAGGGCGGCCTCGGCAAAGCCTCTGGCGGAGAGCAGTTCGGCTTGAACTGGTAGCTCGCGCCGCCGCGTTTTGGCCGGATGACGTATAATCTCCCAACGCCCTGGGGATTGGCTTGGGCGGAACTAGGGAGAGGTCATGGGGCTGATACAAGGCGGGGCATTCCGAATCTTCCGCATCGCGGGCATCAACGTCTATCTGCATTGGACCTGGCTGCTGGTGGCGGCCTATTCGGTTCAGACTCGCGTTAACGCGAATCGACCGCCCATCTGGGCAGTCGCCGAATACTTAGCTCTCTTTGGAATCGTGCTACTGCACGAGTTCGGCCATGCGTTCGCTTGTCGTAGTGTCGGCGGCAAGGCCGAGCGAATCATGCTGTGGCCGCTCGGTGGGATCGCGTTTGTCGAACCTCCACCGCGCCCTGGCGCAGTGCTGTGGAGCATCGCGGCGGGACCGCTGGTCAATGTTGTTCTCGTGCCGCTACTTTTCGGCGGCGCTGTGGCGGCCGATGTGGCCGGCAAGGAAGTCATCAACGCCGGGGCGTCCGAATGCATCTGGACCATTGCCTGGATTAATCTGGGGCTGCTGATCTTCAACCTCATGCCGTTCTACCCCTTGGACGGCGGGCAGATTCTTCAGTCGATGCTCTGGTTCGCGGTTGGTCGTGGACGAAGCCTGCAGATCGCCGGCGGGATCGGCGCCTTGGCGGGCGCGGCCATGATTGCTGGTGCGCTGTCGTTCGGCGACATCTTCCTCGCGGTGATTGCTGGCTTCCTGATGCTTCAAGCCTGGAACGGCGTGCGGACCGGGAAGATTCTGCGCCAAATGGAATCGCTGCCGCGGCGCGAGGGGGTGCATTGTCCCTCGTGCGGAGAAAGGCCCGTGTTGGGTAGAGTCTGGCCGTGCGAGCGCTGTCAGCGACCGATCGACGTATTCGAAAACGACGGCGTTTGCACCCACTGCGGGCATCCGGCGCAACGGGCGATCTGCGTACATTGCGGACGGACGTCGCCGTTGGATCACACGCGGCACGACAAGGTCGTCGAGGCCTGGCCAGCATGAAGCGTTACGCCTGGCTGACCGATTTGCATCTCAACTTCCCGGGAAACGAGCCGACTGGCAAGTTCCTCGATCGCATCGCCGCGCTCGGCACGGACGGCGTATTGCTGGGCGGCGACATCTCCGAATGGCCGGACGGGCCGAACTACCTGCGGATGATGGCCGAGCGGCTCGTTCAGCCGATTTATTTCGTGCTGGGCAACCATGATTACTATTTCAGTTCGATCGACACCGTGCGCCGCTACATGGAACGGCTTTGCGAGGAAGCGCCGCGGCTCGTTTGGCTGCCGCGCGCGGAGCCGATTGAACTGGCGCCCGGCGTCGGACTCATCGGCCACGACGGCTGGGCCGACGGGCGGTTCGGCGATTATTGGCGCTCGCTCGTAATGCTGAACGACTACCGGTTGATCACGGAGCTAGCGCCGCTTGATAAAGTGGCGCGCCTTGACAAACTCCACCAACTGGGGGACGAAGCAGCCGCGCACGTGCTGCGCGTGTTGCCGGCAGCGTTGGCGCGATTCAAACAAGTCGTGTTCTTGACGCACGTTCCGCCGTTTCGCGAAGCGTGTTGGTACGAAGGAAAGATCTCCAACGACGAGTGGTTGCCGCACTTCACTTGCAAGGCGGTCGGAGATGCGCTCCGCGAGATCATGATCGCCCATCCGCAGCACGAGTTGACGGTGCTCTGCGGCCACACGCACGGCGCCGGCGAAGCGGAGATCCTGCGAAACCTGCACGTGCTCACCGGCGGCGCTCAATACGGCGCGCCGGAGATTCAACGCGTGTTCGAGTGGGGCGGTTGATTCATTTCGGCGAATTTGCCGCCGCAGCAAATCCACGGCGAACGACGTGTTGTTGGCTACTGGCAGGACCGGCGCGAAACGCCCATTGCGGCCGCGGCGGAAAGGCCGCGTGTGGGGTGGCCGCAATCGTGTTCGCTGTTTGCCAGGACTGGTCAAATTCAGTCCATCCCTGGCATCCAGAGGCCGCTTTTGGCCGGGCCTGCGGCGGCGCTTTCCGGTGTCCACAACTTGCCGGGATCTTCCGCAGCCGGCGTCATTGCGCCTGGTGGCGGCATCGTCGGACGGCCGTCGGGACCGACCAGCCCAAGCTCTTGCAGGATCGTCCCCACGGCCTGCGCTACGCCCGGCTCGCGGGCGTGCTTGGTCATCAATGTTTGCAGCAGACGTTGAATCTCTTCCGGTTCGCGGCGCGAAAGTCGGATCCGCAGCTCCATAATCATGAACGGCGCGGGCGATGTCTTCGCCTGCACGGCCAGACGCTGAATCTCTTGAATGTATTTGACCGACAGCCGCGAATCCGATGCGTTCCGAGCCGCGAGCAAAAGCACGCGCATCCGCGTTTCACCGGTCACGCTCGGACGACGCAGCGCTTCGGTGGCGAGATGTGCGACGGAGGCGCTCGCCGCGTAAGCGCCGGCGCGATCCAGTTCTGAAAACAGTTCTTCATCACTGAGCTTCGACGCATCAATTCGCGACAATCGCATCACGGGAATGGGGACCGGCGTTCCATCGGCCGAAGTGACCGTCGGATCGATCGGCGCTGGCGCCTCCAACTGGAGTTCCGCGCGGACCGGTGCGAAATCGGCCGTCGTCAACAATGATTGTGAAGCCAGTTCCAGCAACAACAGCGCGGCGGCCAGACGGCGGCGCAGCGCGGGATCGCTGGCGGCACTGCGTGGCGTCTTGCCGTCGAGGGCCAGGTTCGGCGTGTCAGGCCAGATCTTTTGGACGGCGTGGCGTTCGTGCGCAACTTGCAATTCGTAGAGACGGTCGGCCGAAACGGTTGGCGGAAGATGCGGACGCCAGCTCATGGCGTGTTGCTCCGCCAGAATCGAACCGACGATCTCGCGCTCGCCGAACGCGGGCAGCGGCTCGAGCACCAGCTCACGTACCGTGGCAATCGCCTGGTCGAAAGTTTCCTGGCCGAACCCACCCACGACGACACGCGCAGGGCGGTCGGTTTCCTTGCCGAAGACGGACACCTCGGCAACCACGACCGGAACGTCACCGAACTCAACTTGTGACGCGTCGGTGATCTGCGGGCGATCCAATAACAGGAACGCGGCGCGGGGAGGCGGCGACTGCTCGTCGTCACGTTGCAGCATGGCGTCCGGCAAGCGCGCGCAGCGCTTGTCCGCGAACAACAATTCCAGCGCGCGGTCGGCGTCGGCCAGCTCAAAAGCCGCCTTTTGGATTTCGACAATCTCGCCGGACGCATCTTGCCGGTAGACGACCGACAATGCCTCGGCTTCGACCGCATCGTCCCAGGGAATCTCGCAAGCTGCCAAGCGCGCATAGGCCTCGGACGCGCCTTGCGGGTTCGCCAACATCGCCCGCAACAAGGCGAGATTCGCCCACACCGCGGGCTCGTTCGCGGCCTTTTCACTGAGGGCGGCGAAGAGCGCTTCGGCGCGCGGGAAATCGGCCAGCGGCGTCGGCGCGAGTGCGGCGGCGAACTCGTCATTCCAGCGCGGATCGACCGGACGCTGACGTAGCGGCGGCAACTCGCGGCAGATCGGCGGCTGGCCGTCGGCGCTCATCATCTGGACGGCCAGATCGCGAATCGTGGTGTCCTTGAGATCGAGCGCCATCAAAATGTTCAGCAACGTGCGGCCGGCGGCGAAGTGGCCGGCCATCAACGCCGCCGTGGCGGTCGCGCGGGCCACCACTAGGCCGACGCCCGTCATCGTGTTGCCGGTTGAGGCGAACGTGTCGTACCAGAGACGCGCGGCCTGTTCGATTTCGCCTGAATCCAGTTGAACCGCGGCGCGACGATAGCGCGCGTTGACGTTATCCGGATGCGCGGCGATGAACTCGGCCTGCAGCGCTTCCGCTTCTTCGCGCCGTCCTTGCGCAAAGAGCAGGTCGATCTTCATATTCATCAAGTGCGCATGTTGCGGCAGCTTGGCTTCCAGCTTGTTGATCGCGTCGAGCGCGGCGAGGTCTTGTTGCGAATCGAACAACTTTTCGATGCGCTCGATCTCAGGCCAATGCGGCCCGCAACAGAACTTGAGTTTCTTGCCACTACCGCAAGGGCAATTGGCGTAGGGATCGGCGGTCATGGCGGGGGAGAGGGTGGAGGAGAGTGAGGAGTAAAGGAGTAGAGGAGAAAAGGAGGCAGGCACAAAGAGCCGAGCGTAAAGAACTACTTTACTCCTCTACTCCTTTGCTCCTCCCTCTCCTCCTACTTAGCCGCCAGTGCGCCGCGCTTCTCGGCGATCAATTTCAACAGCGCCTTCTGAGGATCGGCGAATTTCTGGATGCCTTCGCGCATCAGGGTTTCTTCGAGTTTCTGGATATCGACCAGGCGATCGATTTCTTCCAGCACCGCGGCGGGCGGAAGCTGGTCGACCTCGCGGGTGAATGTGCGATCGCTTTTCTCCACGGCGTCGTTCGTGGACGGCGGATTCGTTTCGATGTCGCTGCCCGCGAAGGCGGCCACGTACTTCCAGGCCGGGTCTTCTTTCTTCTTCGTGCCGGTGCTGGCGAAAATCATCTCCTGCTGGAGCGGCAACTTTTTGTCGGCCCAGAAGGTTTGGTTTTCTTTCCAGATCCGCTTCGCGTTGACGATGCCGACCTGGCCTTGCGCCGCGGGCGATAGCTGCGGCACGGCTTGATCTGTGTAGACGTCCAAACGCGAGACAAAGATGCTATACACCGATTTGAAACCCGCCATCCCGGCGGAACGCCGTTGAGCGCCGCGCCACACAGCATCGCGCGCGGCCTGGTACTGGCGCGCGGAGAAAATCAGCGTGACGTTGAGCGTCGCGCCTGCGGCTGCGAGCGCTTCCAACGCGTCGAGCCCCGCTGGCGTGGCCGGCACTTTGATCATCCGGTTCTGGTGACCTGCGGCCCATTGCTTGCCAAGTTCAACATAACGGGCGACACGTTCAGCATGCGGCGGGCCGGCGGCCGGGTCTTCGAGCAACGGGTCCAACTCGAAGCTGACGTAGCCGTCGTTGCCCGAGGTTTCTTTCCAGACTGGCAAAAAGACGTCCTGGGCCTGACGGACCAGGCGATCGGTCATTTCCCAGGCGATCGTCTCGTCACTGTGCCCTTCAGCCAGTGATGCCTCGATCGCACTATCGAAGCGCCCCGTCTTGAGCAAGTCGGCGACGATAATCGGGTTCGACGTGGCCCCGGTCGCACCCAGGGCGCGGTTGGACTTGACCAGTTCGGGGTCAATCGAGTCGAGCCAGAGCTTGGTGCCCGTAGCGATCAAGGAACGCAGCGGCGAAGCCATGAGCGGCGCCCTCCGTTGTGACTTGGCGATGGAAATCCGTCAGGGCGAGAATAGCAAAACCGCGGCCGATTCGCCATTACGGGGCTGGGCAAAGCATCGCCGTTCGACGGCGCTGCCGCAGCAAGAATCTACGAAAAATATCGCACCGCGTTCTCAAACACGCGCAATCCCGCGCCCGCTTCCGGGAGCTTTTCCCGCGTCCAGCGCGGGTGTTGCACGCGATCGATAAATCGCTCCGGATGGGGCATCAGTCCGCAGACGCGTCCGGTTGGATCGCAAACCGCGGCGATGTCGTCGACGGCCCCATGGGGATTCGCCGGGAACGCCAGGCCAGCCGGTTTTCCGGCGTCGGCGTAACGCAAGGCGATTTGTCCGCGTTCCTGCAATTGCCCCAAAACCGTTTCGTCGCGCGGGACGAACTTTCCTTCGGCGTGGGCGATCGGCAGATACAGTCCCTCGATGCCGGCGAAGAACACGCATGGTGAACCGGGATTCAGCAGTTCCACCCAGCGGTCGACAAATTGGCCCGATGCGTTCCACGTCAGCGTGGCGGGCGGGCCGGTATGCGGATCGTCTTCCAGCAGCAGGCCCGACTTGATGAGGATCTGGAAGCCGTTACAGATGCCGAGAATCAGTTTGCCGGCGGCCTTGAAATCCTGCATCACGCCGGCCAGGTGCCGACGCAGTTGCTGGCCGAGAATCCGGCCGGCGCCGAGGTCGTCGCCGTAGCTGAACCCCCCCGGCAGGCAAAGGATTTGGAAATCGGCCAGCGCGGCCGGCTGCTCTAGCAGGCGATTGACGTGCCAGCGTTCGGCCTTGCCGGCGGCGCGCTCAAAGGCGTACGCCGTTTCCTCGTCGCAGTTGGTTCCCGGTGCACGCAGAATCAGGACGCGAGGTTGGGGCATTGCGGCAATCAAAATCCTGTGAGTGGGGTGCCGTACGACAGTTTATCGCGGAATCGTCGCCAGCCACACCGGGTTCCG
>JALHLM010000285.1 GCA_022844585.1 Pirellulales bacterium
CGTGAGGTCGTAAGTGTCGGGCGCGAGCGCCAGATTCTTGAGCGTCACCGTGGCGAGTAAGCTATCGGGATAGGGAGTGATCGAAAGCTGATCGATGTTTCCCTCCGCCGCCGCCAGGCCGGGCCCGGTGGCCACGCTCGCGCCTGAAGCGAAGCCGAAGAAATCGAGTTCCGCAGGCACCGCTAAACCATTAACCGACGCCTTCGCGCCGTCGAACTGCATCTGCCAGCCGTAGCTGAACAGTCCGTTCGCCACGGCGTCGGCCGCGGGCGTGGAGATGTCACCGTCGAGAATTACCTGCACGTCGAACGACTCGCCCGGCGCGACTTGGTAGACGCCGCGGTCAAACAACAGGCCCGGTTCGGCCCAGGCCGGCGACGCCGAGAGCGCCACGATCACGGCGACCGCCTGTCGAGTACGTGAAAGATTCAAGCTGCCGTTCATGGTGTCGCTCGCAAGAGAAGATCACGGAAACCCGCACCTGGAAGACCCCCAACTTCCCCAAACGCTATCAGACCGAAGCACAAATAGCAATAATGCGACGTTTTTCACTTTCCAGGTCATTGGATCTGTGACGGCTCGATCCACCGATAGTCCCGCGGAACGAAAATCCCGGGTGGCTAGGGTCGAAGGTGCTTATTCGCCCCCAGCGCGCTGGGCGTCGTGGCGGGCGGTCGCGCTCCGATTGACGCCCCCGCGCCTGCCCCGCTACCATACCGAATTGCCTTCAGCCTGAACGGTCCGGGCGGGGTGGCCAAATCTTTGGCCGGTGTGAGGCCGAAATTCTTACTGTGAACGCCGGACGCCCGTTCCTTGTCTATCCAGGAACAGGACTTAGCCGGTGTGCCAAGGAGTGTGTGCGTGTCTGTATTGGTGCAGGATTTGATCGAAGCCGGCGTGCATTTCGGCCACCGGGCCAGCCGCTGGAATCCCAAGATGCGGCCCTATATCTATGGGCGCCGCAATCTGATTCACATCATCGACGTCCGCGAGACGATCCGCGGTTTGATCCGCGCGAAGAAGTACCTCGCCCAGGTTTCCGCCGGGGGCAGCAACGTGCTGTTCGTCGGCTCGAAGCGGCAGGCCTCCGAGGCGATCGAGCGGGAAGGCATCCGCTGCGGCATGCCCTATGTGAACGACCGCTGGCTGGGCGGCACGCTGACCAACTTCCGCACGATTCGCAGCCGGCTGACCCGCCTGGAAGAGCTGGAAAAGCTGATCAACGGCGAGGAATTCGCCGCCTACTCGAAGAAGGCCCAGTCGGCGCTCAAGCGCGAATACCGCAAGATGTACCGCAACCTCAACGGCATCCGCACCATGAGCCGGCTGCCGGAGTGCCTGATCATCTTCGATCCGAAAAAGGAACGGAACGCCGTCCGTGAGGCCCAGAAGATGGGCATCACCACGCTGGCGTTGATCGATACCGATTGCGACCCCGACCAGGTCGACCTGCCGATTCCCGGCAACGACGACAGCATCCGGTCGATCGAGCTGATTTCCAAACAACTGGCCGACGCGATCATCGAAGGGCGCGGCACGGCCGGCCTGGGCCGCATGGAAACCGCGGACAAGGACGCCGCCGGGGCCTACGTCGGCTGACGACCGCGGCACTCCTTGCACCGCGCCGGTGGGCGGAGCGATTCTCAGAGGCTGTGGCTGCGGACGAGCGTACTTGCTCACCCCCAGAAAGCCGATTTATCGCCTGGGATTGCCATCGCCCGGGGTCGGGAACGAGTATCCAATCCGACGGCCGATCAGGTATCCTCGATCCCGCCGCCGGCCGGCTTGCCGTCACACCGAGGCCGGGCGACGCATCGAACGAATACGGTGCTTTTGACAACACAATAGCGCACGCGAACACATACGCATAAGTATCCACGGGAGAATCTGAACATGGCCGAAATCACCGCCGCCGCCGTGATGGCGCTCCGGGAGAAGACCGGGCTGCCGATGATGGAATGCAAGAAGGCTTTGACGGAGTCCGGCGGAGACCAGGACGCCGCCGTCGAGCAACTGCGCAAGCAAGGGATCAAAACCGCGGAGTCGCGCGTGGGACGCGAAACCACCGAAGGCCGCATCGCCATTCACACCGACCTCGGCAAAAAGGTCGGCGCAATGGTCGAAGTGCTCTGCGAGAGCGCCCCGGTCGGCGGCGGCCCGGACCTGATCGACTTTGCCAACGCCTGCGCCAAGCAACTCGCGCTGGGGCCCGGTGCGAAAACGGCCGAAGAGCTGCTCAAGCAGCCGTCGCCGAGCAAGTCCGGGATGACGCTCCAGCAACAGTTGGACGACATCATCAATCGCATCCGCGAAGCCATCAAACTGGGCCGCGTGGTCCGCATCGACGGCACGTGCGGCGGCTACGTCCATCACAACGCCAAGGTGGCCGTGCTGTTGCAGGTCGATGGCGGCACCGCCGAACTCGCCAAGGACGTCAGCATGCACGTCGCGGCGATGCGCCCCTCGTCCGTCTCCAAGGAAGACCTGGACGCCGCGCTGGTCGCCAAGGAGCGCGAGATTCTGCTGGAAGCCGCTCGCAAGGAAGGCAAGCCGGAAAACATCCTGGAAAAGATGGTCGAAGGCCGGATGAAGAATTTCTTCGCCGAAAAGGTGCTGATGGAACAGCCGTTCGTGAAGGACGAAAAGCAATCCGTCGGCGCCTACATCAAGGCGAGCGGCATGAAGATCGTCCGGTTCGTGCATTGGGAACTGGCGAAGGGCTAGGCATACACCCGGAGTCTTCGACACTAGCCCGACGCGCCAGCGAGGGGGAATTGACGTCGATCGATCACCGACGTCGCCGATGAGTCAACGTCGGCTCCCCCTCGCTTGCGCGTCGAGCTAGTGTGGCCGGTTGAGATGGACGTCGAGAACCAAACCGATAGAGGTCACAGACCTCGGCTACAGAATTTCGGAATCTTTCCCATGGCCGATGACGGGTCAAGTCGCAGTGCATCTCAATACCGCCGCGTGGTGCTGAAGCTTTCGGGCGAGAGCTTCGTCCACGCGGGCGAGCGCGGCATCAGCATGACGGAAGTGCGGCACATCGCCGAACAGACGGTGCAGGCGGCGCAATACGGGGCGGAAATCGCCATCGTGATCGGCGGCGGCAATATCCTGCGCGGCGCGCAATTCACCGCCGGCAACACGGGCATCCAGGAAGCCACCGCCCACTACATGGGCATGCTGGCCACGGTGATTAACGGGCTCGCGTTGCAAGACGCGCTCGAATCGCTCGGCGCGCAGACGCGATTGTTGACGGCGATCAAGATGGACGGCGTGGCCGAGCCTTATATTCGCCGCCGCGCGCGGCGCCATTTGGAAAAAGGCCGCATCGTGATTCTCGCCGCCGGCACCGGCAGCCCGTTTGTGACGACCGACACGGCGGCCGCCCAACGGGCGCTGGAATTGGAAGCACAAGTGTTGCTCAAGGCGACGCGCGTTGACGGCGTGTACAGCGACGATCCGGAAAAGAATCCGCACGCGGTGTTGTACAAAGAGTTGAACTACCACATGGTCCGCGAGCAGAATTTGCGCGTGATGGATCCCACGGCCATTACGCAATGCATGGAACACGACATGCCGATTTTGGTCTTCAACTACAAGAAGACCGGCAACATCGTCCGCGCCGTGCGCGGCGAAACGGTGGGCACGCTGATTTCGAGCGCTGTGCCGGCGAACGTGGGATGAGGAAACGGAAGTTAGCAGCCAGAAGTATGAAGCCGGAATGTAATTCTACGAGGCTCCCGCTCATCTAACTTCTGGCTTCTGGCTTCCCTCGAACAAACCAACGCAAGACCCAAGAACGCTTTCCTCACCGGACCCATCGCCATGCCCGTCGACGATATTCTTTTGGACGTGGAAGAACGGATGGAAAAGGCGGCCGACGTGCTGAAGCACGCCTTGGCTGGCATTCGGACAGGGCGCGCGAACCCAGGCCTGGTCGATTCGCTGCGGGTCGAAGTGTACGGCTCGCCGACGCCGATCAAACAACTCGCCTCGGTGGGCGCGCCGGAACCGACGCAGATCGTCATCCGGCCGTTCGATCCCGGCACGATCAAGGACATCGAGAAGGCGATCCTCGCCAGCGGCCTCGGCTTCACGCCGCAAAACGACGGGCGCTTGATTCGCTTGAACGTGCCGCCGCTCTCCACCGAGGTCCGCAAGAAGCTGGTGTCCCGCATCAAGGAATTGACCGAAGAAGCCAAGGTGGCGATCCGCAATGTCCGCCGCGACGGCAACAAGGCCGCGGAAGCCGAGCAAAAGGACAAGATCCTCGGCGAAGACGAGTGCGATCGCGCGAAAGAGGAAGTCCAGGAACTCACCAAGAAATTCGAGCAACGCGCCACCGATCTCGCCAAGGCCAAGGAAGCCGAGGTGATGGAGGATTAAGGCCGCTGCCTGGCGTTACTCGGCCCCGCGGCCTGGGTCTGACGTCGCCAAGAATTGGCGCTATGCGCGTCTTTCGTGGCGTCCTCCAGATGTCCGGACGCCGCCACTTGGAATCCCCGCTTTTTCAGTGTGTAATGGGATGGTTCGCAGCTTCACACGATCCTCTTCCGCCGCATTGTCGCCGAATCCCTCGCCGTCATGACGCCTGATCGCGGCGAACTCGAAGACTGGGATCGCCGCCACGTCTGGCACGCCTTCACCCAGATGGCGGAGTACGAGCCGCTGTTGATCGAGCGCGCCGCAGGCTGCACGCTGTTCGATATCGACGGCCGCGCTTACGTCGACGGCGTCAGCAGCCTGTGGTGCAATCTGCATGGGCATCGTCACCCCCAGCTCGACGCCGCGCTCCGTGAACAACTCGGCAAGATCGCGCATACCACGTCGCTCGGCACGTCGAATTCGACGACGATCGAACTCGCGCGGCGGCTCACGGAGTTAGCGCCGGCCGGGCTGGAACACGTCTTTTTCTCCGACAACGGCGCCACGGCCGTCGAAGTCGCGCTGAAAATGGCGTTTCAGTATTGGCGGCAGTGTCCCGAGCCGCGGCCGGACAAGAACCTCTATGTGGCGCTCGGCGACGCCTATCACGGCGACACGCTGGGCAGCGTGAGCGTCGGCGGCGTCGCGCGATTCCACCAGATGTTCGCGCCGCTGCTGTTTGATGTGCGGCGCGTCGCAGCGCCGAATCCATACCGCCCGCCGGCAGGCTTGGCGCCGGAATCGCTCTGCGCGCATGCCCTAGTGGAGTTGGAGCAATTGCTGGAGCGCGAACACGAACGCATCGCGGCGCTCGTGATCGAGCCGCTCGTGCAATGCGCCGCGGGAATGATCATGCATCCGCCGGGCTACTTGCGCGGCGTGCGCGCGCTCACGGCGCAGTACGACGTCCTACTCATCGCCGATGAAGTCGCCGTCGGCTTCGGTCGGACCGGCAAGATGTTTGCTTGCGAGCACGAAGACGTTGCGCCGGATTTTCTCTGCCTCGCCAAGGGTCTCACCGCCGGCTACCTTCCCGCCGCTGCCACGCTGACCACCGATCGCATTTGGAACGCCTTCCTAGGCGACCACGCGTCGGGGCGGCAATTCTTCCACGGCCACACCTACGGCGGCAATCCGATGGCGTGCGCCGTGGCATTGGCGTCGCTCGATATCTTCGAACAAGAACAAACGCTCGCCAGGCTGCCCGAGAAGATCGCCCATCTCGCGGCACGACTTAGTCGGCTCGGCGAACACCCCAACGTCGGCGACATCCGGCAACGCGGCCTGATCGCCGGCATCGAACTGGTCGCCGCCCGGAAGTCGAAGACGCCTTTTCCCGCCTCGGAGCGCCGCGGCTGGCGGATTTGCCAACGGGCCAGGGAGTTGGGCGTCCTGCTGCGCCCGCTCGGCGACGTGCTTGTGGTGATGCCCCCGCTTTCGGTTAGCCTGGAGGAGATTGACCGGATTGTGGATGCCATTGAGATCTAAGCGGGAAAATACAGGGGCCGCCTGCTAGACTCAGGGAATGGATGCGACCAGGAAAAGGCGGTTGGCGCTCTGGCTGGCTGCCGGCGCGACCCTCATCGCCGCGGGAATCTACTTTCGCCCTGGTCAAGTGATGCCAAGATACGCTCCAAATGGCGCTACGAAAGCGTGGGTGCGCTGGAACTGTGGTCCGCCGACTACCATCCACCCATACAGCTTCGCACCTGGCGATGAGTCACCCTGGCAATATGAACAATGGGTGTATTGGTCGGAGCCGGAAAATGTCACGATTGGGGCGAAAAATGTCACGATCTACTTCGACTCTAGTGGACGCGTAAGAGTGATTTCTCTTGACATTTATTGATGCTACCCGTGAAGAATCTGGATCGTGCCACGAGGTGCGCCTGAATTCGGCGGCCTCTTGAAGGGTCATCATTCCCCCTTTTTACTCGCGTTGACCCATTTTTCCCGTTCCCGGATAATGGGGGGATGGACGATACCCCAGATTGACATGCCTATGGCGATCGCTGAATCCACTGAACTGGATACCTACTGCCTGAACCTGGCCCGCCGGGCGAAGGAGGCGGCTGCGCAGTTGGTGAGCCTGTCCGGCGAGGTGAAAAATCGCTGGCTCCGGGATTCCGCCGCGCTGCTGCGGGAGCGGACCGATCGCCTGGTCGCCGCCAATGCCCTCGACCTCCAGGCGGCACCGGGCTTCGGGCTGTCCGATGCCCAGATCGACCGGCTGCGGCTGACCCCCAAAGGGATCTCCGCGATCGCCACGGCCTTGGAAGAAATCGCCGCGCTACGGGAACCGATCGGCGAGGTGATGGAGTCCACCATCCGGCCGAACGGCCTGGAAGTACAAAAGGTCCGGGTGCCGCTGGGCGTGGTGCTTTTTATCTACGAGTCCCGGCCCAACGTCACGGCCGACGCCGCGGCCCTCTGCGTGAAGAGCGGCAACGCCGTGATTTTGCGCGGCGGTAAGGAAGCGGCGCATTCCAGCCGCGCGGTGGTCGAGACGCTCCACGAAACGGCGTCACGGCATGGCGTCCCGGCCGACGCGGTGCAACTGGTGGCGACGTCGGACCGCGCCGCGGTGGGGCACTTGCTCAAATTAAATCAATATATCGACCTGGCGATTCCGCGCGGCGGCGAAGGGCTGATCCGACGCGTCGCCGCCGAAGCGACGATGCCGGTTATCAAGCATTACGCCGGCAATTGCCATGTGTACGTCGATCGCTCTGCCAAGCTCGATAGCGCCGTCGAAATCACGGTCAACGCCAAGTGCCACCGCTTGGGCGTCTGCAACGCGGCCGAGTCGTTGCTCATTCACGCCGACGTGGCGGCCGAGTATCTGCCGGCGATTGGCGCGGCGCTGCAAGCCCGTGGGATCGAGATTCGCGGCGACGACCGCACTTGCGAGCTAGTGCCCGGCAGCAAGGAAGCCACCGACGAAGACTATTTCACTGAGTACCTAGCGCCGATCATCTCGGCGAAGGTGGTTGGATCGCTGGACGAGGCGATCCGGCATATCAATCATTACAGCTCGCAGCACACGGAAGCGATCGTCACCAACGACCTCGACGCCGCGCGCGAGTTCGCCCGCCGCATCGATAGTTCGGCGGTGATGATCAACGCCAGCACGCGGTTCAACGACGGCGGCGAATTCGGCCTCGGCGCGGAGATCGGCATCAGCACCGATAAATTCCACGCCCGCGGCCCCTGCGGCCTGAAAGAATTGACGAGCTACAAGTACGTCGTGTACGGAAACGGACAAGTGCGGGAGTAAGGAGACCGAGAATGATGAATGATGAATGACGAATGATG
>JALHLM010000286.1 GCA_022844585.1 Pirellulales bacterium
GGTCGTTGGCCTCGTTGTACATTTCCAGGAAGAAGCCGACCAGCTCGGGCACGTCTTCGCGACGCTCGCGCAAGGGGGGCAGGTCGATCGGGACGACGTTCAAGCGGTAATACAAGTCCTCGCGGAAGCGTCCGGCGCCGACTTCTTCCATTAAGTCGCGATTGCTGGCCGCCACGACGCGGGTATCGACGCGGATGGTTTGCGTATCGCCGACGCGTTCGAACTCGCGTTCCTGCAACACGCGGAGCAATTTCACCTGCAGCATCGGCGTGGTGGAGTTGATCTCGTCCAGGAACACCGTGCCGGTGTGCGCGGCTTCGAAGCGGCCCGTGCGATTGGCGACCGCGCCCGTGAACGAACCGCGGACGTGGCCGAACAGCTCGCTTTCCAGCAGACTTTCCGGCAACGCGCCGCAGTTCACTTTCACGAACGGCCCGCTGCCGCGCGGGCTGAGTTGATGAATCGCCCGGGCGATCAGCTCCTTGCCGGTGCCGGTTTCGCCCAGGAGCAACACGGACGCGTTGGTTTTCGCCACCTGGCGCGTGAGCTTGTAGACCCGCTCCATCGCGGGACTCGACCCGATCAAGCCCGGGATCGGCGGGCCGGTCTGATTCGTGTTGCCTTGAGAAAACAGCGGTTTCATCAGGAGCGTTGGCTCCAGGGGCCAATCCGTTTGTCCTTACATCCATGCGCGCGGCGGTCCGTCATCGCTTGCCTGCGCTTTCGATCGCATCGAGAACACCGCCCAACAACTTCTGCGTCGCCTCGTCCGCCGTGGCGCTGGCGTTGTAGCGGTCGTATTGGAGGCCGATCTGTCCGGTTGTGAGCAGGATGCCGTGTCGCTTCACGCCGTCAGCGAACGCTTGCGCCGCAATTTCACGTTGCGGCATTGGAGCCGAGGCGTTGCTGGCAAGCTCGACCAAATCAGATTGCCCAGACGCTGTGCCAAGCATGGCGAGCGTCGCGGCGGCGTCCGCGGTGAACGTCTCGTTCCCCAACAGTGGCCGCACGACCGGCTCCAACAGCGCGACGGTAAAAGGCGAGCCGGGTTGCTCGGCCAACTGTCGCGTCCAGGCGAGTGCGTACTTGGCTTGATTCAGGCGTTCATCTTTCGATACGGCGCTCGCGGCTTTCGGGGCCAGCAGCCATTCGAGCTGCGCCGTGAGGCCCGCGGCTTCTTGCGGGCGCATGATCGGCTGGATGCCGGTGAAGCGTCGGGCGAGTTTCTCGACGATTTGCTGATCGTCCGGCGTGACCACGATGCCGCCGGCGGAATCGAGCGGGGTTGGATTGGCACGATCGTACGGCGAGTAAACGACGCCGATCGGCAACTTGGCGGTTCGCGGATCGCGCCGCAGCTTGGCGAGCAGTTCGCCTGACGTCAGCGCCGCGTAGCGGACGTCGATCAGCAGCAGTTCGCAATCCGACGAGGCGTTCACCACGCGCTGCACTTCGCCGAGGATGTCGACGCTCTCGGCGTCGTAGCCGGCTTCCATCAGCAGGCCGGCGAGACGCTGCGCTTCAGCCAATTTCGGGCAGGCGACCACGGCGCGGGGTTCGCCGGCGGTGCGCAGGAACGATTCCAAGCCCTGCGTCACGTAGCTGCTGCCGGGGAAGACTTCGCGCGGCTGCAGCTTGAGAATCGAACGCACCGCCATGAAGCGTACGCGGCGGTCGTCGCTGCGGACCGCTTCAACCAAGGGACTCGGCGCGCTGCCCTGCTGCAACGCGGATGCATCACCGAGGTCGCCGAGAACGCGGACGGCGTTGAGCGCGGCGGCGGGATGGCCGTTCTTGAGGGATTCGCTTAACAAAGCGCTGGCGACGTCCGCGCCGGCTTGCTTCAATTCGTCAATCGCCGTGCCGGGGCCGTCCGGCAGCGGTTGATTCCAGCCGGCCTTGGCTTGCGCGGCTTCGAGGAGCGCGCCGAAGTAGAGCGTTTGTACGGAGCGTTCTTGTGGGGCGAGGCGGCGGGCATCGCGAGCCAATCGCTCCGCGTAGTGCAGGCCGGCATCGTGCGGCGGCAGTTCCAGCTTGGTGGCTTTGCCGGCCACTGCGTCCCATGTCCAGATTTCGACTGGCGCCAATTCGCTTTCACCGAGCAACACGCGGCGATCGTAGTAGGCTTGCGCGCGATTGAATAAAATCGCGGCCCCTTCCGTCACGCTGGGGGAATGTCCGAGCCACGCCGTCACGGCATCCGACGCCACAGAGCTCACCGCGGCGGGGCTGTCGGCGTCCAGCGACGGGGCGATCAGATACCAACGGGCTTCCTCGCGCGGCGATTCCGCCAGGCAGGCGACGACTTGTTGACGGAGCGCGAGGTTCTCGGCGTCGAGCGCGGCGACCAACGGCCCAAAGCCGTCGTGGCCGAGCGCCTTGATCGCGCGACGCGCCGAAGCATGTTCGGATTGCTTGGTGGGATCGGCGAGGACTTGCAATAGTGCATTGACCGCCGCGCCGCGTCCGGTGCGGAGCAATTCGATCGCGGCACGCTGTTCGTCCGGCTCCGGCGATTGCAATCGCGTCAGCAATGTAGCGAGCCGCGCCGGATCGCTGGTGCGCTTTTCGGCGGCGGCCTGAATCTTGGCGGCGAGGTCGGTGGCCTCCGGATTCAGTTCAGCAATCGCCTTAAAGCGAATGAATCGGGCGCTGCCATAGCGTTCCCAAAGATCGGCCAACTGATCGTCCGTCGGCGACGCGGCCAACAGTTTTTCAAGCAGTTCCTTGGCAACTGGCAGGTCGCCTAAGTCGGTGACGATCTCCGCTGCGCGAAATAGCTCCATCGGCGTTGTGGGATTGGTTTCCAACACCGCGAGGACGGCCGGAATCGTTGATTTCGGCGCAATGGGCGCTGCTGGCTGAGCCACGGCTGCGGCCGGTTCCGGTTGCTCATCCAGAGCAGCATCGTCCTGCGCATGCGTCACCTGGCCGCAGGTCAGCAGCAAGGCGATTCCCAACCAGATTTGCCAATGCGTGTTCATCGTCCCACTCAACTAAGGGTGCGCGCCAAGGTTGCCGACTCAGTGCGTCCTCCGTGCTCTCGGTGCCCTCCGTGGAGAACCCGCTCTTCCCAAATGCCAATCTGCCGATCCACTTCCGCCGGCGCGGTCGAACCGTAGCTGACGAACGCTTTCACGGCATTATCGACGCCTAAGACGCCGTACACGCCGTCGTCCATGGCCGGATAGACCGTGTGGAAATCGTCGAGGCTCAAGTCCGACAGGCGCAGCTTACGCTCGATCGCCGTGCGGACGAGTTGCCCGGTGAGCTCATGCGCCGTGCGGAGCGGTACGTTTTGGCGCACGAGGTATTCCATCAGCGTCGTGGCGTCGAGGTGGCCGCGGTCGAGGCGTTCGCGGATGGCTTCGCGGTTCAATTCCGCGCCGGCCACTAACGGGGCTGCTAATTCCAGGCAGGCGGCCACGGTGTCGTAAGCGTCGAAGATGGCTTCTTTGTCTTCCTGCAGGTCGCGGTTGTAGGCGAGCGGAA
The DNA here is from genome assembly GCA_022844585.1 of Pirellulales bacterium. Lineage (GTDB taxonomy): Bacteria > Planctomycetota > Planctomycetia > Pirellulales > JALHLM01 > JALHLM01. The sequence continues at coordinate 3,493 of JALHLM010000286.1, forward strand.
GACCTTTCACGAGCGTGAGTAGCCGCGTGACGGTCGCCAATACGCGAGCGGACTTGCCGCGGGTCAGTTCCAACACGTCCGGATTGACCTTTTGCGGCATCATTGACGAGCCGGTGCAAAACGCTTGCGGGAGCTTCAGGAAATTGAACTCGGTCGTCGACCAGAGAATCCATTCCTCGGCCCAGGTGCTGAGATGCACGGCGATGAGCGCTAGAGCGCCGGAGAATTCGATGACGAAATCGCGGTCGCTGGAAACATCCAGGCTGTTCGCGGCTACGCCTTCAAAGCTCAATTCGCGCGCGACGAATTCGCGATCGATCGGCAGCGTGGAGCCCGCGAGCGCGCCGGCGCCGAGGCTGAGTTGATTGGCGCGATGGCGGCAATCGGCCAGGCGGCCGCGGTCGCGCTGGAACTTTTCGCAATAGGCAAGCCAGTAGTGCGGCGCCAGCACCGGCTGCGCGCGTTGAAGATGCGTGTAGCCGGGCAGGATCATGTCTTGGTCGCGCCGGCAGCGGCTGACGAAGGCTGCTTGCAATTCGACCAGCAGCGCGTCGATGCGGTCGATTGATTCGCGGACCCAAAGACGCAAGTCGGTCGAAACCTGGTCGTTGCGGCTGCGCGCGGTATGGAGTTTGCGTCCGACATCGCCGAGCCGTTCGACCAATGCCTGCTCGATGTGCATGTGCACATCTTCGAGCTCGATGCGGAGCGGGAACTCGCCCTGCTCAAACTGGCGGCGGATTTCCGCCAAGGTCTGCACAATTTGTTCGCACTCGTCGTCGGTGATGAGCCCGACGTGGGCCAGCATTTTGGCGTGGGCGGTGGAGCCGGCGATGTCTTGCGCGTAGAGGCGGTGATCGAAGGTCACGCTTTCGGTGAACTTCTCGACACGGCGGTCCGTCGCCTCTTGAAAAACTCCGCCCCAAGCCTTTTGGGCCACCGGTGGGTCTCGACGGGAGGTCGAGCCTCGCAGAACAATTATCGCAACAACTTATTTACTGTAAACGGCTTAGGACGAAGTGTCAACGAGGTTGGCGGGGAAGGAAACGGCGTTTTTGGGGGTTGAAAGAGGGCTGGGAGGGGTGAAATTGGTGCAGTTCCGGTGCAGTCGAGGTGGTTTCAACCAAATCGCATTGGCGATTTTGGATCAGAGTCCCGGGTTTTCCTAAATCGTTGGGAATTCCCAAGTTGGCTCGATGCGTTTTTCAAAATCGAGTCGCGGCGAGGCGGGGCTGGCTAGCGGATGCCGCGTGCCTCTAGAGCGCGCAGTTCGTCGAACCAGGCGGCTCGCGTGGAGTCGCTGACCTGCGGGTCCGGGAGGAGGGAACGGCGGGTGCAGTTCACCAGGGCCTGGAGGGTTTGGTACCGACGGGTGTCCTCGATGGCGGGCGGAATGTGGTCGCGGACGATGGCTTCTACGTCGGCGAGTTCGAGCTTGCTGGCGACGGACTTGGCCTTGAGATGAGACCGGAGCGACGCGAACGAGGCCGCCGAATAGCCGCGGGTCAACTCGTCGAGGCGGCGCAACGGGTCTTGGACCTGCGTCGCTGTGGCCGGCGGCGTGGCGACGTCCGAGTACTTGGCCACGTCTTGCAGGCCGACGGCCTTGAGTACCCAGCGGAGGAATTCCTGGCGGTCTTCGCCTTCGGGGTCGAGGACTGGAATGATCAAGTCGCCGACGCGGCCGGGGCGGCGAATGTCGGGGGAGAGCAGGTGAATCCGCGCGGTCATCAGCAGCCAGATGATGCGGCCGCGGAGCTTGGTGTCGGACATCATCTGCTGAATCTTGCCGGTCAAGCGACGCTCAGTTTCGTGGGCGTCCTGGCCAACGCCGCCGAATTGGGTGTCGGCCTCGTCGACGAAAATCACCGCTTTGACCAGAGCTTCGAGCACGCGGCGCAGGCGTTCGAAGATGACGTCGGTTTGGCCAAACCATTGGCTGCGGATGTTTTTCAGTACGAGCACGGGAAGGTCCAACTCGGAGGCTGCGGCCTCGAAGATGAAGGTCTTGCCGCCGCCGATCGGCCCGGCGACCGCGGCGCCGCTCAACGCGTCGTCGCCGGTGGTGCGAAAGCGCGGGAGTAGTTCGGACTTCAATAAAACCTTGAGCTTCGAGAAGCCGACCACGTCTGTGAGCCTATGTCGGGGCTTCTTCAATACGATCACGACTACGCCGAGTTGCGCGCGGATGAAGTCTACTACTTTGGCGATCACGGCGGCGGCGGAGAGGGCTTCGCCGCTGTGCGCTGCGCCGATGAGCAATTGCCGGAGCGCATGCACCGAGAGTCCGGCGGTGAATTGCGCGAGTTCGGCCGGTCCGGCCCAAAGTTTCGGCACGGGCATCTTGCGGCCGACGGTGACCTTGGCCGCGGAGTCGACAAACCATTCGATGTAATGCTGGCGGGCGGCCATATCGGGCGCGGGGACTTCGACGGAGAGCACCGCTGGCAGGCGGGCCACGCGGGGATGGACTTCGCTGCGTGATTCGGCCAGCAGAATCACCGAATCGTCGGCGTTCATGAAGCCTGGGTCCGAGAACCAATCCTGGACGACGGTGACGCGATGCCGATCGCTGGCCGAAAGGCGCGAGAGATCGCCGTCGCCGGCCGGCAAGAGGATGTCGGCGCCCTCGATGACGATGAACAGGTTTTCGGCCAGATACGGTCGGCCTTGCGGCGTGAGCGTGCGCGAACAGAGACTAATCTGACGAAGCAGTTCGAGGGCCACGGTGGGTTTGCCGATGGCGTCGCGGACCAAGGCGTCGAATTCGTTCTCGAGCATCTCGCGCTGGGCCTGGTCGCGCTTGCTGGAGAGCGCTGCGAGGGCCAAGTCGTCAACTTCCTTAGCGGCTCGCCAGGAGACCCAACTGTTGCGGATTGCGAGGCGATGCGGTTCGTCGAGGATGCGAATTGGGCCGTTGAGTTCGTAGACGACGCGGATCAGGCCGGGCACCGCGCACTTGCTGCAGAGGAATTCGACGAGCGGTTGATATTCGCCGCCGTTTTCGCCGGAGAGAAAGTATAGATCGTGGATATTGCCGGTGACCAGCAGGCTGCGCGATTGCCCGGCGTTGATGATCCGCGCCAGTTCGGTGAAAAAGCCGTATTGCGGGGCGGCGGTGGCCATGGGTGAGTGCTCTATCCCTCGATGGTGCGCGACGGCAATGTGAGCACGCGCTCGACCGCCGCTTGGATATCGGATTGTACCGCCGCGATGTCGCGCGCGGCGTCGATGACAATAATGTTCTGCGGTTGCGTGGCCGCTTCGGTGAGATAGCCCTGGCGCAAGTGAGCGCGGAACGCGTCGCCTTGGCGCTCCATACGATCGCGTTCGCGCTGCATGCGGACATCGGTGGTTTCCGGCGGCGCGTCGAGGACGATGGTCAGGTCGGGGAGCAATCCGCCGGTGGCGACTTTGCCGACTCTCCAGATATCGCCCGTTGGCAGGCCGCCGGCGTGGCCTTGATAGACGACGCTGGCGAGCAGGTAGCGATCGCTGAGAACCGTTTTGCCGGCGGCCAACGCGGGCGCGATGACTTCCTCGACGAGCTGTGCGCGCGAGGCCATGTAAAGTAGGAGTTCGCTTTTGCGCGAGATGGCGACGCCGTCGGTGTGGAGGAGCAGGTGGCGAATTTTTTCACCGAGGGGCGTCGCGCCCGGGTCGCGACAGGTGATGACGTCCTGGCCGCGCGCGTCGAGCCACGTGCGCAATAGCTCGATCTGCGTGGATTTGCCGACGCCGTCGGCACCGTCGAGGGAGATGAAGAGTGGCCGCATGGTGTGATTGTAGCGGAGTGGGCTGCGGGCGCGATGGCGGAGGGGGGTGAAAAACGCCGTGCTCCCAGGGAAGGCCGGTTGAGCCTAATTTTGTGGCGAGGTTGTGGGGGGCCTTCCCTGGGCTTGGCGCGATGTGCTGTTGAGAGCCTCGCTGTAGAATTTCAATCGTTAGCTTACTGAGGCATCCCGGAGGACATCGCATGGCCCGGTTCATCACCAAAGACGGAACGGAGCTGTACTACAAGGACTGGGGAGCGGGCCGCGCGATCACGTTCAGTCATGGGTGGCCGCTGACGTCGGACGCCTGGGAAGCGCAGATGTTTTTTCTCGCTTCGCAGGGGTATCGGTGCATTGCGCATGATCGGCGTGGGCATGGCCGTTCCAGCCAGCCGTGGCATGGGAACGACATGGACACTTACGCCGACGACCTGGCGGAGTTGTTGGATCATCTCGACGTGCGCGACGCCGTGAT
>JALHLM010000287.1 GCA_022844585.1 Pirellulales bacterium
CGACGGATGTCGACGCCGCGATTCGCGAGTTCGCGCCGCAAGGCGTGAACGTCTGGTGGGAAACCTTGCGCGAGCCCGATTTCGAGCGGACCGTCGGCCTCCTCGCGCCGCGCGGCCGCATGATCTTGATGGCCGGACGCGAAGCGCGGCCCGTGTTTCCGGTCGGGCCGTTCTACGTGAAAGGCTGCTCGTTGCACGGTTTTGCGATGTTCAACGCGACGCCGGGCGAACAGCGTGCGGCGTCGAGCGATATCAATCGCTGGCTGGTCGAAGGTAAGCTCAAGCCCAAGATCGGCCGCACCATGCCGCTCGCCGAAGCCGCCGCCGCGCACAAGCTGCAAGAAGAAAACACGCTCCAAAAAGCCGGCACGCTGACCGGCAAGATTGTGTTGAAGCCTTAGGCGTCGGACTTCGCGGCTTACTCCGGCGTCGTCTCTTTCACCGCGCCGGCATCGTCTTCGAGTGCTTTGATCAGCGCCGGAATGGCCGGCGCTGCGGCGGGGCCGATCTTGCCAAGCGCTTGGACCGCCGCTTCGCGAACTTCCGGCGCGGCGTCTTCGAGCGCCTTGGTCAACTCCGCCACGGCTGGTTCCGCTTCGGGGCCCATCTGGCCGAGCGCCCGGGCCGCCTGCCGGCGTACCGTGGGGTCGGCGTCTGTGAGCGCGGTCTTGAGGGCGGGAATCGCCACCGGACCAATCTGAGCGAGGCTGCCCGCGGCGGATTTCGGCAGATCGACGATTGGGCCCAGGTCCGGCAAGACAGGCTTAAGGGCCTTCCGTTCGAGATGCGGCGAGCTCGCCCGGGCGGCGAGGATTTCCTCGGTGGTCGGCGGTTCCGGCGCCTTGGCGCAGCCGGCCGCGAGGATCAGCAAGCCCAGGCTGAGGCGTTTCACGGCGGATGGCAATTTCGTCATGGCAAGTCCTCGCGTCGAACACGGCACCTTACCACAAGGATGGCTTATTCCGAGCGAATCGTCCAGCGCCGGACAACCGTGCAAGTCTGCCAAATCGCTTGGCGGGATGCGGTATCAGCGACTATGATGCGGACTGGGGGCAGAACGGTCACAAAACAGCCGAACGACGCCCTCGCCCACCCCTTTCGACGGAGGTCCGCGTGTCCCGACTGCGAACGAGCGTAGCGCTGTTGTTTTGCCTGACCGGCGGTTGGATTTCGCCCGCCTTCGCCGAAAAAGCGCCCGGGCCGCTGGCCAAGTACGTCGCGCAGCCGGACGACAGCTACAAATGGGTGAAGCGGCGCGAAGGGGATCTGCAAGGCGGCAAGTTCGTCGAGTTGATTCTCACCTCGCAGACCTGGCGCGGGATTGTCTGGAAGCATTCGCTGTTCATCTTCAAACCGGCCGAAACGCCGGACGCCTCGCAGGCGCTGCTGTTGATTGCGGGCGGCGGCTGGCGACCTGAGCTGGAACAACCGCCGACCGACCCGAACCAGAAGTTGCCGAAGGAGGCGATGATCGTCGCGGCGCTCGGCAACCATCTGAAGGCGCCCGTCGCCACGATTCTGCATGTGCCGCAACAGCCGATCTTCGACGGCCTGAGCGAAGACGCGGCGATCTCGTACACCTTCGAGCAGTACATGAAGACCGGCGACGACACCTGGCCGCTGTTGCTGCCGATGGTCAAGAGCGCCATCCGCGGCATGGACGCCACGCAAGAGTTCGCCAAGCAGGAGTGGCAACTCGACATCGAACACTTCACGGTGACCGGCGCGTCGAAACGCGGCTGGACCACCTGGCTCACCGGCGCCATGGACGCCCGGGCGAACGCGATCGCGCCAATGGTGATCGACACGCTCAACATGAACGAACAAATGAAGCACCAGTTCGCCAGTTGGGGCAAGTATTCCGAGCAGATCGAGGACTACACGGAGAAGGGCCTGCAAAACATTTTCGAAACGCCGCGCGGCCGTGCGCTGACCGAAATCGTCGATCCGTTCTACTACCGCGAACAACTGGACAAACCGAAGTTGATTCTGAACGGTACCAACGATCGCTACTGGGCGCTCGACGCCACGAATCTGTACTGGAACGACCTGCCCGGCGAAAAGCACGTGTTGTACGTGCCCAACCGAGGACATGACTTGAACGACCTGCCGCGCGTCGTCGGTACCGTCGCGGCGCTGCATCAAAGCGCTGCGGGAAGGTTGAAGCTGCCAACGCTCGATTGGAAGCATGAAGACAACGGCACGGGCCACCTGCTCACAGTCACGTCCGACCTGCAGCCGAAGACCGTCTCCGCCTGGGTGGCGAAATCCAAGACGAAAGACTTCCGCGAATCCGTCTGGAGCGCCGAGAAAATGGATCTCGCCGACGGCAAGTTCGCCCACACGGAGAAAAACGGCGACGGCGGCTACACGGCGGTCTTCGCCGAAGCCCTCTACGAATTCGGCGAAGGCTCGATGCCGTTCTACCTGTCGACGAACGTGCAGATCTTCGGCGAGAACGGCAGCGGCAACGGAAACTGAAGCGATTGCGTGGTTCTCACGCGAGCGAAAAGTCGCATCCGACTGCGGATGAATTCATTCACTCGGGCGGCACGATTCTGTGCCGCCCGAGTCAGTTTTCCGCGTACTTCGCTCATCCAGGGTTGGATTTCAGAAACGCGTCGATCTTCGCCACTTCAGCCGGCGTCAAGCGCCATCCGGCCGCGCCGACAAGTTCCTTGAGCTGCCCGGGCCGCCGAGCGCCGACGATCGCGCCGGTTACCGCCGGATGTCGCAGCACCCAGGCGATCGCCACTTCGCCCGCGGTGCGCCCGTGTGGCGTGCCGATTTGTTTCAACAGATCGACGAGTTCGAGGTTGCGGGTCAGTAGCGGTTCTTGATAATTCTTGTTCTTTTCGCGCCGCCAATCGTCTGCCGGCATGGCGGCGATGCGCTCGCGGGTCATAGCTCCGGTGAGGAGCCCGCTGGCCATAGGCGAATAGGCAATGACGCCGATGTTGTTGGCGAGGCAATACGGCAGGATGCTGTCCTCGATCTCCGGCCGAATCATCGAGTACGGCGGTTGCAGCGACGTGATCGGGCCGAATTTCGCAACTTGGGCCATTTGATCGGCGCTGAAATTCGAAACGCCGATCCAGCGGACTTTGCCTGCTTCTTGCAACTTGACCATCGTCTGCCAGCCTTCGCCGATATCCTCAATCGGTTCCGGCCAGTGGACCTGATAGAGGTCGATGACATCGACTTTCAATCGCCGGAGACTTGCTTCGCATTCGGCGCGGATACTCGCGGCTTTGAGGCTCTTGCCGAGTTGGCGTTGCTCATTCCAGACACGAGCGCACTTGGTGAACACGTAAGGGCGGTTGGCGACGCCGGCTAGCGCCTGGCCAACGACTTCTTCGGAGTGCCCCAGGCCATAGACCGCCGCGGTGTCGATCCAATTGATGCCGAGGTCGATGGCTTCGCGGATCGTGGCGATGCTGTCGGCGTCGTCCTGAGCGCCCCAGGCGAAATCCCAGCCGCCGCCGCCGATGGCCCAGGCACCGAAGCCGATCGGCGTGATCCGCAGATCTGAGTTGCCAAGTTGTCGCGTTTGCATGGTGTGGTGCTCGAATTTAATACGCGGAGATTGGGGCGCTCGATCGCGCCGCGTTCGGGGAACTTGTTCCAGCATTTTGGGGACTGGGAAGCGGACGTCAACGACTTCCGGGCAGAATCGTAACCGCTGGTGGAATCTGGCGGTCGCGGAGTCCATGGATTAAGCTGACGCCAACCTTCTCGGCCCACTAATTCGCAGGCGCTCCCATGAAAACTTGCTGTCTGGCCGTTCTGTTCACCTTGGTCGGATCAATTTCCCAGGCTGCGGACTTGCCGCGCAGCGAACCCGAGGCGCAAGGAGTTTCGTCTGCGGCAGTGCTGTCGTTTATCGAGGCGGCCGACAAGGTCGACTCGATGAACAGTTTCATGCTGGTGCGGCACGGGCATGTCGTGGCTGAAGGGTGGTGGACGCCGTATCGGGCCGAGGCGCGGCATTCGTTGTACTCGTTGAGCAAGAGCTTTACTTCCACGGCCGTCGGCATGGCGATCGCCGAGGGAAAGCTGAGTGTGGACGATGAAGTCCTCAAGTTCTTTCCGGACGATGCGCCGGAATCGCCGAGCGACAATTCGAAGGCCATGCGGGTCAGCGATCTTTTGCGGATGGCGACGGGCCACCAATCAGAGCCGCCGCGCAAGGGGGACGAGGCTTGGACCAAGACGTTCTTGTCGCATCCGGTGCCATTCAAGCCGGGGACGCATTTTCTCTACAACACTTCGGCGACGTACATGCAATCGGCAATTGTGCAACAAGCGACCGGGCAAACCGTGCTCGATTATTTGCGGCCGCGATTGTTCGAGCCGCTCGGCATTGAGGATCCGACCTGGGAGGTGAGCCCGCAGGGCGTTTCGACGGGCGGGTATGGTCTGAGCGTGCGGACAGAGGACATCGCGAAGTTCGGCGAACTTTATTTGCGCAAAGGGAAGTGGGGCGATCGGCAACTCGTGCCGGAGGCCTGGGTCGACGCGGCCACGGCGCGGCAGACGTCGAATGGGAGCAGCCCGAATAGCGACTGGGACCAGGGGTACGGCTACCAATTCTGGCGCAGCCGTCACGGAGCCTATCGAGGCGACGGGGCGTTTGGGCAGTATTGTATCGTGTTGCCGGAGCAAGACGCGGTGATCGCCATCACGAGCGGCGTGCGCAATATGCAAGAGATTCTGAACCTGGTTTGGGATCATCTGCTGCCGGCCATGCATGCCTCGAATCTGGCGACCGACGAAGCTTCCGCCAAGCAACTCCGCGACCGACTGGCTTCTCTGACGGTGCGGTTGCCGGAAAGTCAGGGCGAGCCAGGGAACGCCACGGGCAAGACGTTTGCGTTCCCGGCGAATGATCGCAAGTTCGAGTCGATCGCGTTGGAACAGGGGCCGACGGAAAGTCAGGAGACGCTCGTGGTCCGCGTTGGCGGCGCGGAGCAACGCGTTGTTTGCGGTCGCGGCGCTTGGCACGATGGCGAAGTGGCGTGGGGCGGATTCCCAGCGCAACCGGCGGCTGCCGCCGGCGCTTGGAACGACGGCGCGTTCACCGCAAAGTTGTGTTTCTACGAGACGCCCTTCATCGTTACCGTGCAGTTGAAGTTTGCGGGGGACGAAGTGACGATGAACTCGGAAACGAACGTCGGATTCGGTCCGACGAAACAGACGGAGTTGGTGGGCAAAGCACAGTGAAGGTGTAGTTTCTTGCTAAAATCGCCGGGCAAGCTCGCCGTGTGGTCGCCCGTGGACAAGATGCGCTGGTATTTCGCGAATACCCCCAGTGTGGCCGCGCCGGACCGACTGGGCGACGAAGTGGCGATTCGCGCCGTTTGGCAGGCGAATATTCAATAGGCTGGCGCCAAGGTCTTGGCGCTACGGGTACGGCTCGCCAGCGTAAACAAACGGAAACACGCGTTCGACGCCGCGAAAAAACAGGACCGACGTGGTCGCGAGCCACACCAACGTAGTCGCGCGTATCGCAATCTCTCCGGCGATGCCCCATAGCGTGGCGAAACTCTCCAGTGCGCGAGAAGCCATCACCGCCGGCGCTTGCAGCAGAAAGAACGCGGCCTGGCCGCCGTCGACGCGCGACGTCGCGATGTCGAACGCCACTTCGTGAAGCGCCGCGCTGAAGGCGAAGGTGGCAAGGATGCCCCGCACCGGATGATGCAATCCGCCTGCTGGCACGAACACGTTGGCCGTGAGCCAGGCTCGCACGCGTTGGTTGTAGCGGTACCAGAACTCCGCCGGCGTGCGAGAAAGAAAAGCGAAGTCGATGATCGGCAGCGTGTCGAACCCGGCGAGTCGCTCCAGGCCGAGCAAGCATTGCGAGAGGGACTCGATGGCGACGGTGAACAACGCCATTTTGAGTAGGTGATCGAGCCAGAAGTTCTCACGGAGGAGCGGAATCGAACGGCACGCGAGCGTCACCGTCAGCATGGCGATGAACAGTCCGCAACCAATCGCGAAGCGCAACCACTCTCTCGATGACGAGACATCCGAGGTGCGGCGGCGCGATCGCCAGTTGAATAACGCGAGCAATGTGGGAAACGGATTCAAGAAGCGGTAGTAGGTTCCCCAACTGACCGCGGCGGCATGCCGGGCACGCACGCAACGCGCGAAATCGGCCATGCGGAGGCTTGCGTCCGTGGCCAGAAATACGGCGAGCGCCCGCAACTGAATATGGGCCGGCGGGATTAGCAGCGGACAACAGATCAGCATCGCAACGGACGCTGCGAGCGCGGAAACCTGAACGCGCCTTCGCTTGTTGAGCAGCGGAAAGGCCAGCGCCGCGGCCGTGTATTGGGCGGTCAGCGCGAGCGATAACATGGCGAACGCATGGGACATGGGCGATTCGCGCCAGCTTGGCAGTCTCCATTTCGAGTTGCCGCCAACTATAACAACAGTTCCTGACGGACCGTGCCGTGAACATCGGTCAGGCGGTGATCGCGTCCCTGAAAACGGAACGTGAGTCGTTTGTGGTCGAAGCCGAGCTGATGGAGCAGCGTGGCGTGCAGGTCATGCACGTGAACTTGACCTTCGACGGCGAAGTAGCCGAGATCGTCGGTGACGCCCTGGATATGTCCCGGTTTGAAGCCGCCGCCGGCGACCCAAATCGTGAAGGCTTCGACGTGATGGTCGCGGCCCGGAATGCCTTCGCGGACTTCGCCCATCGGCGTGCGTCCGAACTCGCCCCCCCAGATCACGATCGTGTCTTCGAGCAAGCCGCGCGTTTTCAAGTCCTTCACCAGCGCCGCGCACGGTTGATCGATCTGACGGCAGCGACGCGCGAGCGGTTCGCCCAGGTTTTCGTTGGGGCCGCCGTGATCGTCCCAATCGGTGTGGTACAGCTGCACGAAGCGGACGCCGCGTTCGATCAGTCGCCTGGCCAATAGGCAATTGTTGGCGAACGACGCCTGCCCAGGTTCCGCGCCATAGGCCGAGAGCACGTGCGCCGGTTCATCCGTTAGTTCCATCAGTTCCGGCGCGCTCGTCTGCATCCGGAACGCCATTTCATACGCGTTAATCCGCGTGGCGATCTCCGGATCGCCCGTCAACTGCAGCCGCTCGCGGTTGAGCTGGTTCGTCAGATCGACAAACTCGCGCTGGCGCGTCGGACTCCAGCCTTCCGGGCTGCGTAAGTTGAGGATCGCGTCGCCGGTCCCGCGAAACGGTACGCCCTGCAGGTTGGTTGGCAAGAATCCGCTCGACCAGAGCGAGTTTCCGGCACGCGGCCCGCGTGGCCCGGATTGCAGCACGACGAAACCCGGCAGATCCTCCGCCTCGCTGCCGATGCCATAGACCACCCAGGAACCAAAACTCGGCCGCCCGGGCGCTTGAAAGCCCGTGTTCATGAACAGTTTCGCCGGACCGTGATTGAAGACGTCGGTCTTCATGCTCTTGATCCAGCATGCATCGTCAGCGATCGTCGCCATGTGCGGCAGCAATTCGCTCAGTTCGACGCCGCACTCGCCGTGCCTGGCGAATTTTCGTTGCGTGCCGAGCAGCTTCGCTCCCTTGCCAATAAAGGCGAAGCTCTTCTCCTTGGGAAAGAACGCATCGGGCGCCGGTTCGCCGTCGTGCTTTTGCAGTTCCGGCTTGTAGTCGAAGAGTTCCAACTGGCTCGGCGCGCCCGCCATGAACAGGTAG
>JALHLM010000288.1 GCA_022844585.1 Pirellulales bacterium
CTTCGTGATGGAAGAAATCGGCATGATCGACGTGAAGAACCGATTGCAGCCCCTGGCGGTTTACAAGGTGCTGGGCGAGCGGACGCTGCCGGCGTCGCCGCGGGCGACGATCTAGTTTAGAGTATTGTAGTCCGCACCAGCGTATTGCGAGGCGGTTGCCACTTGCAAAACCGCCTTCAGGTGATCACGAAGCTTTCGTTCGACGATGCGTTTGCCACCAATTGAGTCATCGTAGAAAATCGCACGATATCCTCTGATGTCAAACGGCATCGGTTGCTCTTCCGGTCGGCGGATCAATAGGACGGCTGGCTTGCCGAGCGCGTGGGCAAATCCCAACTCATAGAAGACATTCGGGTTGGGGCTGCTAACTTCAGCAACCACGGCGTGCGATTGGCTGATTTCTTGCTGGATGTCTTCCAAAATCAGCCCTGGCCCACTTACTTCGTCAATCCGTTTGACATCGAACTTCATTTCCTTGGCTACCGGGAAGATCACTTCACGATAGATCGTGTCAAAAGGCTCCTTGAATGGCATGATTACGAACAGCTTGGGATCGCGCGCCTCCACAGTGAGGTTCTGGAATCGAACGCTTGACTCGCCCCAGGGCGAATACTCCCAGGCCTGTTCCGTCGATTGGACGCCTCAGCACATGGGAAATCACCGGGACGTCGTCCAAGACAACGCGTAAGTATTGTCCGCTAATCGAAATCGCGAGGCGGTACTCTTTAGCTGGAACGAGGTTTCGAACATTCCCAGCACCCGCCAAGGTGACCCACGCATGCCCCGGCACATATTCGCTCAACGCAAGTTTGCGATCGTGGGCGCCAATCGCCACCGTGAAATATCCGGAGTCAACGGAATGATAGCCAAAGAGAATCCCCGCAGCCGTATGCTCATTCTTCGATAATGAGAGGGTCGTTGCGGCCTTACCGTCCCGGAACGGCACTTCACAGACAGCGAGTCCGATCGGAACCTGCTGTTGATCCGGCCCCTGGTATTCCGCGACCTGCCCGTTGAAACTCCATAGTCCCGCAATGTCAACCCAACTCGCGGCGACCTTATCGGGCAAGTGACTGCCGTTACCGTTCGTTGTTTCCAACACGTTTCGACTCCTTCGCAGAGCGTAAAGTGACGCTGCCATCGTATTATAGGCACTCCTGAACGGCCCGCACCAGTGTCGTTCGCAGTTAACCGCGTGATGGCCTCCAACTACTTCCGCCGCGTCCGATTCGCCGCTCGGTCGCGTTTGAGTTGATTGCGCACTACCTTCGCCGCGCGTTGCGCCTTCTTTTTCTCCGAAAGAGGTTTGCCGGCGTGGCCGGCTTGTTCTGGATGCTCTTCCTCGATGCTCCCTGGCGGCATCCCGAGTTCGAAGATCGTGACTTCGCGCTTCGCGCGTTGGCCGACGCGCAGAGGCATCACCGCCGCGCCGATGCCGGCGCCGACGTAGACGGCGCCGCTGGGCGGGCCCGCTTGGCGCGTGCCATAGAGTCCATGCACATAGCGGTGGCCGATCACGCGCCCGAAGATCATTTCGTTCAGCCCGGCGACGGTTACCTGGCCGGCGTGCGTGTGGCCTGAGAGGACGAGCGGCACGCCGTGGTTCCAAAGCGCCTCGGCCTCCTCGGCGATGTGCGACAGCGCGATCGACGGCAGATCGGCATGCAGCCCGCGGACCGCCTTCTTCACGTCAGCGTGGCCGGTGTAGGCGTCGTCCACGCCGACAATCTGCACCTTCTGGCCAGCGATTTCAACGACGGTGTGGGCGTTGTCGAGCACCTCAATGTTGGCCTTCTTCAGCACTTGGCGGATTTCTCGCGAGCCGGACCAATGGTCGTGGTTGCCGAGCGTGGCAAACACCGGGCCTTGGTACCGCGCGAGCACCTCCCGCAGCTCGTCGAGATACCTCTGACCATGACAGACAAAATCGCCCGTAAGCGCGATCAAATCCGGTTGGGCCGCCTTGGTCAAAGCGGCGGCTTCGAATTGCACCCGCAGCGGCGTGACGCGGCCGACATGCAAGTCGGTAACGTGGACGATCCGCAGCGGGCGCTCCAGTTGCGTGGCATGCAGCGCGTGGCCGGCGAAGCGGCGGACGGCGATTGTTGTGCGCAGCGGCACCCATTGCCGGATGAGTTCCCACGCGGGGGGGAAGGCCTGGCCAAGTCGATAGCGCTTGTGCATAAGCGTTACGCCAAACTGGCGGCCAGGGTGGCGCGCGACATTCTCATCGGCCGCCGGGCCGCAAACTGCGTCCGTGAGTAATTTTACGTCGATTTTCAGGCGACGTACACCAGAGTCGCGCAGGCAAATTGCCGCAGCGCCTGGCGGCCAGCCCCTCGACTTGAAACATGATTGCACGCGGCGTGCCAATCGCGTGCCACGACACGGCTTCTTTTACGCGTGCGTTTCGGCCATAGTGAATCCATGTACTCGTTCAAGCCGCTGCGAATCGGTTCGGTCGCCATCGGTTTTCCGGTCGTGCAGGCTGCGCTATCGGGTTACAGCGACTGGGCGATGCGCATGATTGCCCGCCGTCTGGGCGCGCCGTATACGCTGTGCGAGGTGGTATTGGACCGGATCGTCATCCAGGCGGGCAAGAAGACGCGGCTCAAGCGGCTGCGCGTCACCGCCGACGAACAGCCGGTGGGCGGACAGTTGATGGGGAGCGATCCGGAGGAATTCGGCCGCGCGGCGCGGGAGTTGGCGCGCGTGGGGTTCCAGGTGATCGACATCAACTTCGGTTGCCCGGTGAAAAAGGTGCTGGGGCGTTGCCGCGGCGGGTATCACTTGAGCCGGCCCGATATCGCGCTGGAAATCGTCTCGCGCGTGCGCGAGGGGGTGCCGCCGGAGATTCCGGTGACCGTCAAGCTGAGGCGCGGCATCGACGATACGCGGGAAAGCCGCGATAAGTTCTACGAGATCTTCGACGGCGCGTTCGCGCGGGGCGTCGCCGCGGCCACGGTGCATGGCCGCACGGTCGAGCAGCGTTACGTCGGACCCAGCCGCTGGTCGTTTCTCACGGAGGTCAAGCGGCACGCCGGCGACCGAGTGATACTCGGTAGCGGCGATCTGTTTACCGCGGCCGATTGTCTGAACATGCTCCGCGAGACCGGCGTCGACGGCGTGACCGCGGCGCGCGGCGCGATCGGTAATCCGTGGATCTTCCGCCAGGCCCAGGCGCTCGCCGCCGGGGAACCGCTCCCGCCGGCGCCGAGCTTGTTCGAGCAGCGGGCGGTGATCGAGGAGCATTATCGGTTGGCGGAACAGATTTACGGTCTCGAGCCGTGTTGCCGGCAGATGCGCAAGTTCGGCATCAAATACGCCCAATTGCATCCCGAACCGCTGCCGGTGCGCGACGCGTTTATTCAGGTGCGACGCCCCGGAGAATGGCAGGGCGTGCTTGATCGTTGGTACGCGGAAGACTTGCCGGGGCGTTATCCGTCGCTGGCGGAACAGGCGGATGCGGCGGAGACGGAATGTGGCGTGTAATGCGAGTTTGAGTTTTCAGTTTTCAGTGGGAGGTTGCCGGCTTCAGGACGATTGCTGGAACATCGTCGCGTAGCTGGATTGGATGGCGGCGATGCCGCGGCGGAGTACGTGCATTTCGTTGCCGATCGTCGGCATGCGGCAGCCGAGTTCCACCGCGCGATCCGCGAATCGCGGGTCGGGCGCCACGCAGCCCCAATGCTTGCCATGTTGCTTGCATGCCTGCGCGACGCGGCCGATGGCTTCCCAGAGCTGTTCGTGGTGAAACTGCCCGACCACGCCGAGGGCGAGCGACAGATCGGCCGGGCCGATGAACAGCAGATCCACGCCGTCGATGGCCGCGATCGCGTCGGCCTCGTCGAGCGCGCCGAGCTTCTCGATCTGGATCGCCACGAACACGTCGCGATTGGCCTCTTCGACGAAATCAACGAGCGGCTTGTGCGTGTAGTCGCAGTCGCGCCCGCCCATGTTCAGACCGCGCACGCCCCGCGGCGCGAACCGGCACCACGAGGTGAACTCCCGGGCATGCTCGGCCGAGCGAATCTGCGCCCCCATCACGCCGCCGGCTCCGGCTTCCAGGCATTGCGTGACTTGCCAATAGCCGGTCGGCGGCATCCGCACGAAGGAATCCATGTTGTTCGCGCGCGCAGTGATGGCCGCCATCATGATCTGCTCGGTCGTGATGAACGAGTGTTCCAGATCGAGCCAGAACCCTTGATACCCGCCGGCCAGGGCGAACATCTCGATCACCACCGGATGCATTACGCGGCCGAGTGCGAACACGCGAATCACGTCAGGTCCGGCGAGGAGGTGCTTGAAGGAGGGCATGGGGGGAGTTTGAAGTTTTCAGTGTTCAGTGGGCGCGCAGCGTGAGATAGGCGCGCTGCTAGGTGCGCCATCTTAGAGGCGCGTTGCGAGGGGTTCAACGTGGGCGTTTGGCGAGGCGCTTGAGCGGCGTTTCCGTGGGCGTCATCGACATGGCGAAGACGGCGTCGTAGGCGGCGGCGAACGCTTCTGTGGGCGGCCGTCGCGGCGTAGTGCGCACCACAGGCGGCGCCTCCGCTCTCAAGTTGTTGCGCACGGCGTTCAAGTCGACAGTATCGACCACGCCGTCGCCGTTGGTGTCTCCGAGGCCTGATCCGCCGAAATTGTTGCGGACGTGGTTGAGGTCTGTCAGGTTGACCTGGCCGTCGAAATTGGTGTCGCCGGCCGGGGGCGTGATTTTGAACAACTCGTCGCCGTGCAGGTCGTCGCGGGCGCCGAAATAGAGCGCGCCTTGGAAGGCGACGAAGTCGTGCGGGTAGGAGCTGTTGTAGGGAAACTCGCGCGTGGCCAGATCGGCCACCAGGAACGTGCCGGCCGCGGTTCCGTCCGAGCGCCACAGCTCGCTGCCGTGGACCTGGTCGTCGGCGCTGAAAAAGAGCGTGCCGTTGACGGCGGTGAGGTTGAGGATTTTCGCGCCGCGCGGGCCGGGCACGATGTCCGTAACCAGCGCAGTTCCCTCCGGCGTGCCGTCGGTGCGCCAGAGTTCCTCGCCGTGTTCCTGGTCGTACATGACGAAGTAGAGCTGGCCGTTGGCTTCGGTGAATTGGGCGGGATAGAAGTTCACGCTGTCCGTGGGAAACCACCGCACCAGCGACGTGCTGTTAACCGTGCCATCGCTTTTCCAGAGTTCGTAGCCGAGGACGCCGTCCCGCACTGCTTCGTTCGTAAAGAGCAACGTCCCTTGGAAGTCGATGAGACCGAAGTCGTCTCGAACACTCGGCCGATCATCGAATTCCTTGAGCAACGTAACGCCGCGCGTGGTGAGATCCACGCCGTATAGATTGCTTTGAATATATGGTCCGCCAACAAAGTAGGCGACATTGCCGGAAACAATAAACTCGGAAACGTGCAGCGGATAATTGAGCGACAACAACTCCCTTGTTCCCTCGAGCGTGCCGTCCGTAACACTAATTTGCACTCCTTGCTGACCAGGACATTCCGGCGTATTAACGAAGACGGCGCCGCTGGGCGCTTGATCAAGCAGCCGCTTCGCATTCCCGATCGAGGACCAGTCGGATAGACCGACAAACCCCAGGCGTTCCGCGGCGCTCTGCCCGTGGTGTAAAGCCCATAATGAATTTCGATTCTGGCAAAGCGGTACGCTCCCATCGAACACTGGGAGGTAAAGCACGTTGCCAATGCTGCGCATTCCGAAGACGCCTTGGTGCGGCGTGAACTGGTTGACGAGTGACCCCGTTCCATCGACCGTGCCATCACTGCTCCACAACCCATTCAGTTCAGACAGGTAGCCGACGTAAAGTGTGAAGTAGACGGAGCCGTCGCCGAAAGGAGTCAGTCCGGATTGAATCGTCCGATCGAAGGCGCCCCTTTCGCCCGTGAAGAGGTCTGCCACCAGAATTGTGCCGTTCGAACTGCCGTCGCTCGTCCACAATTCCATTCCATGCTCGCCGTCATCGGCGACGAAGAATAACTTGTCGCCGGCAACGGTCAATTGCTTCGGCTGAGACCCGACGCCGGCTCGTCGTCCCAGGTTGATCGCGCGAGTCCCAGCCTCCGTGCCGTCCGAGACCCAGAGCGTGCCGCGCCGTCGGTCCGCGGATGCCTTGAAAAACATCTTGTCGCCGACGGGGGTCAGTAGACTAGGCCGCGAGCCGGCTGGGCCAGGGGCGATGTCTTTCACCAGCCGCGTCTCGTTGGTGTTCTCGTCGCGCATCCAGACTTCCTGACCAGCCTCGCGATTGTCGACCACGAAGTACACGCGCCCTTGCGTGGAATCAGTGAATTGCGAAACGGCCGGCCCGACGGGGCCAGGTTGGCTGCCGTTGAGAACTGACCCATGGCGCGTGCCCAGCCGGGCGACTGCCCGAAATTCTAATGATGCCAGACTGATTTCCCTCCAAAGTACGATTTCGTACGCGTATGGATCAATTGGACCAAAGTAGGAGACGAACAGCAGTCGGTCCTCGAATAGCCCGTCGAATCCCCAATCGTCTGCGGGCAAGCCATTCGAGCCGAATTCGAATGGGAGGAATGGTCGAACAAGACCTGCGGCTGCGCGATCGTTTTGCGCTCGCCACACGCCCGTCCAACCCAGCGAATCGCGATCCAAGACGTTGAAGTAGACGCCTTCGCTACCAGCACGAAGGATCGTGAACGATCGATCGAAAGAATCTTCCTCGAAGTCCGTCAATCGCAGCGTGCCCGCTTCGGTGCCATCGGTGCGCCATAGCTCGCGTCCGAACTCTTGATCGAAGGCGATGAAGTAGACGAACTCTCCGGCGGGCGTGAGCCGCTCGGGAGGCGGGAACGTCTCGTAATTGTCTGGCACGTAGACGTCTTTCACGAGCCGCGTCGTTTCGGCCGTGCCATCGCTCGACCAAAGTTCGCGGCCGTGAATCGCGTCGTCATACGTGAAATAGAGCCGCTCGCCAACCAAGGTCAGTTCACTCAATCCCTTCGATGTATTGGGAACAGCTTCACTGTGATGGGGCATCCGCGTCACCAAGGATGTACCTTCCGTGTTCCCATCCGTCCGCCACAATTGCGTTTCGATGCTGCCGTCGCCGGCGGTGAAAAACATCTGAGTCTCCGAAGCCGCGCTCTGTCCAGCGAAAGCGTCGTCGAGCAGGCTGTCCGGACCTGGGATGGATTCCCAGAGCAGCTCGGTTCCCGCCGCCGTCCCATCGGTCCGCCAGAGTTCGCGGCCATGCTCGCCGTCGTCGGCGGTGAACAGCCAATGGTCGCCCAACGGCGCCATGAACTGTGGCAGCGAACCGCCGGACGGGTTCAGGTCCGCCAGCAGGCGGGTTCCCTCGTCCGTGCCGTCGGAGCGCCACAATTCCGCCCCATGCACTCCGTCGTCGGCCACGAACAGCGCCACGTCGCCGAGGGCGACGATCTGCGAGATCTCGCCGAACGTCCCGGCCGGGTTGATATCGGCCACCAACTCCGGCACGAGCGCCAGCAAACGACGCTCCTCAAGCGGTTCGAGGCGCGACGCGTGCGCCAGGTCAAAGCGACGGACAACGGAAACGCGGCGGACTAAGAGACCCTAACACAACTCAAGACTGACCTTCATGGGTTTCAGTGATTTTGCTACTCTTCGCGGTGGGATGGTGCGATTCGCGGCTCCAGTCAAGGAGGGCTCTGCGATGGCCAAA
>JALHLM010000289.1 GCA_022844585.1 Pirellulales bacterium
AACTCCCCAACACCCAGCCGCCCCACCGTGGGGGAGTATCCGACGAACTCCTCACGGCGTCAACTCCCCATCGCTTGCGCGTCGGGCTAGTGTGGCGAAGTACCGGCAGACGAGGATCGAACGATCATTAACGTTCCTTAATCTGCCCAATCACGTCGAATTTGATCGGCGATCGCCCAGATACTGCGCAAACTGCGCCGAGTTTGCGGCATCTTTCCTAATTTGCCCGGCCTGACGAATGCTTGGCTTGGCGCGGTTGCCGGGTTACGATCAAGGGCTTAATCACGCGGCGCCGGCACCGCCTCGCGGCTGCGCCGACCGCGATCGACCCCTGGTTCGCCCTGCATGTTCGCCGCTCTCGGCGCTTGGATTTCTCGACGCCCGCTCACGGTCCTGTTCGGCTGGGCTGTCATCGCGCTTGCGCTGAAGCTGATTGCGCCCTCCTGGGACGACGTCACGCACGACGGCGACCTGGCGTACCTGCCGGCCGAAGTCAGTAGCGTCCGGGCGGAAAATCTGTTGTCCACGGCGTTCGAGGGACGCGATTCCCGCAGCCGCCTGGTCGTCGTGATCGAACGTGCGGACGCTCCGCTGGAAGACGCCGATCTGGCCGCTGCCGAAGCGCTGCGACTCAAGCTCGAAGCGCTCAAGGGCGAGACCAAGCCGGTCAGCGAGGTTTGGAGTCCCGCTGATCCCGTGGTGGGCTACAAGCTCGTCAGCCCCTTGTCGGAAGACGGCGATCCACCCGGCCAGGCCGCGCTGATTGTGCTGCACGTACGCAATGAGTTTATGGCGACCGCCAACATTCAATTGTTGGAAAACGTGCAGCGGATTATTGCCGAATTTCGGCGCGGCGAAGAAGTGCCCAAAGGCCTGGCGTTCGGCGTCTCCGGCTCCGCCGCGATCGGCGGCGACATGCTCGCCGCGGCGCTGGAAAGCGTGCATAAGACCGAGATTATGACGTTCGTGCTGATCTGCGTGATCCTGCTGATCGTCTATCGCGCGCCGCTGTTGATGCTGATCCCGCTTGGCACCATCACCATCTCCGTCTCCGTGGCGATGGACCTCGTAGCGCTGCTGACCCAGGTCCAGTATCAGCCCGGCTGGGAATGGTTCGATCTGAAGGTCTTCAAGACGACGAAGATCTTCATCATCACGATTCTGTTCGGCTCCGGCACCGACTTTTGTTTGTTCCTGATCTCGCGTTATCGCGAAGAGTTGGAAACCGGCCGGCACGCCCAGGCCGCCAGCGGCCGGGCGCTCGGATTCGTGGGCGAGGCCCTCGTGGGCAGCGCGTTGACGACGATTCTCGGCCTCGGCACGATGTTCTTCGCCGATTTCGGCAAGTATCGCAACAGCGGGCCGGTGATTGGGCTTTGTCTCACGGTGACACTGCTGGCCTGCCTGTCGCTAGCGCCGGCGTTGCTGCGCCTGTTTGGTCCGCGCGTGTTCTGGCCGGCCACGATCCGCGTCAAAGGGCGCGGCGCAAGCGCCGCCTGGCCGGAACGGCGTACCTTCATGGGCACGTTTTGGGAACGCGTCAGCAACATCTTGGTGGCGCGGCCTGGCTTGATCCTCGTCGCGAGCGTCTTGCTGTTTGCGCCGTTGGCCTGGGCCGGACGCGAGGTGGAAGTCACTTACGATATGCTGGGAGAGTTGCCCGCCAACCGGGCCAGCGTGCTCGGTACCGCGCAGATCATGCGCTACTATCCACCCGGCGATACGGGACCGATCGTGGTGCTGGCCGAGCAAGCGACGCCGAGCGTCGTGACGCTCGACGCGACGAAACAACTGCGCCGACGCCCGGACGGCTGGTATGAATTGACGCTGGCCGAAGTCGCCAGCGCCGCGGAGGGTGCCCGGGACGTGTTTCTCGGCGAGCCGTTGACGAAACTCGACGACGAGCGCCTGGTCCACGCCTACGGCCGTCACGATATCTATGCCACCGCCCTTCGACCGCTCTCCGAAGACGAGGTCAGCTCACAGAAGTTCGATCAACGCGCCATCTTCGATGCCGACGACGGCAAAGCGATGATCCAACTGCTGACCAAGGATTTGTACGACGTCTATCTGGAACGCGACGGAGAATCCGTCGCCGATGTGACCAGCGTCCAGAGTCTTGCCGAGCCCCTCGGAGACTGGCCCGGCACGCCGGCAGGATTGCTCTCGCCGACCGGTCGACGCAAGGCGCTCGCGCTGCGCAGCCCGCGCGTGCAGGCGACGTACGTCGCGAAGTCGGGCGAACTGGCTGGCCGCGTGGCGAGGTTCGACGTCGCGCTGACCACAAGCCCGTTCGCTCGGGTCAGTCGTGAGTATCTCACGCATCTCGAAGAATGGTGCGCGCAACTTTCCGCCGACGAACATTCGCTTTGGTACGGCGCCAAGTTTTCCTTCGGTGGGACGACTTCCGCCACGCGCGATCTGGCGTCAGTCACTGAGAGCGATCGTTCACTCATTCAACGCCTCGTGGTGATCGCCGTCGTGGCGGCGATGATCGTCGTGCTCCGGAACCCCTGGATCTGCGCGTATTTGATTCTCACCGTGCTCTATAGCTATTTCGTCACGATCGGCGCCACGGAGCTGATCTTCTCCTGGCTCTGGGGCCCGACCTTTGACGGCCTGGACTGGAAAGTGCCGCTGTTCTTGTTTGTGATCCTGGTCGCCATTGGCGAGGACTACAACATCTACCTGGTGAGCCGGGTCTTCGAAGAGCAGGCCAAGCACGGGCCCATGGAAGGGCTGCGCCGCGCCGCGGCTTCCACCGGCGGCATCATTTCCAGTTGCGGCATCATTATGGCCGGCACTTTCGCGGCAATGATGATCGGCAGCCTGCGGGGCATGATCGAGCTCGGCCTCGCCCTTTCGATGGGCGTGGCCCTCGACACCTTCTTCGTACGCCCGGTGCTGGTGCCAGCGTTCCTGGCGCTCTACCATCGTTGGCGCGGCGACGATCAAGAGACCGGCCCCGGCGAAGAGATCGAATTGGAATTCTCACCGCGGCACGAGGAATCTCCCCTCTCACCGCACGGGCGCACGCGACCACGTCCTACGGTCGAGCGCCTTTGAACCGCGGCGAGCACTGTGTTCCATTCACGGAAAACGGAACACTGAAAACTCCAGACGCCCCCGCCCTACTTCGGAAACTTGCCTTCCGCAAGTTCCCGATCCCATTCGTCCATCAGCGGCCAATCGACGGCGCAAGTGCCGAAGTCGGCCATGTGGAGGTAGCCTTCCACGCGGGCGATGGTGCGGTCCAAGAGCGCGTCATCCTTGCGGAAGATCGGCCCGTGGCTGGGAAGTAACCATTCTACGTCGCTAGCTCGAATGCGGCGCAGCGAGCGGAGGAACGACGGGATGTCGCTCCCATGATGAGCGTCGATGGCGCCGATACAGCCGTCGCGATAGATGTTGTCGCCGCTCATCAGCAAGTTACCGAGGCGGAACGAAAGCTGGCTGTCCGTGTGACCGGGCGTGTGCCAAACCTCGAGCGATTGCCCGCCGATGGCAATGCGATCGCCGTCGTTGACGAGCGTATCGAGCTTCACCGGCGGCATCGCCATGTGAATATCTTGCGCGGCGATCTCGGCGAACGTGCGAATCACGTCGCCGCTTGCCAAAGGTTCGGCAGCGAGCGGGTGCCCGGTGACAGTCGTCTTCAGCAGCTGCTTGGCCTTGGCGAGCCCCTGAATATGATCCACGTCGGCGTGGGTGGCAACGATCGTCTTGCAACTCGACAGCGGAAAATCCATCTGCCGAATCGTTTCGATGATCTCCTCGACGGTTTCCTCGTAACCGATGTCGATCAGGGCCCATTCCGGGCCGTCATAGACGAGGTAGACGTTGCAGCCGATCCGTTGGCCCAACTGATAGTTGATCTCAATTACATGCGGAAATACCGGCCTCCGCTCGATCATCGCGCAAATTCCTCGCTGTTGAGCCCCTGGAGCAATTCCTGGCGGCTAGCTGGGTGTACTCCACGAACGCTGAGCGCCGCAATTCGCGGCGGCTCTCGTCTGTAGCCGAGGTCTGTGACCTCGGCCGTTCAGCCAAAAATCGCCGTTGCCGACTCGCGCCGCACCGGATTCTAGGTCCGCCCACGAACAGCGACAAGTAACCGCCTGCGGGCAAAATGCTGGACGCCGTCGGAGTCGCCTCCCACATTCTTGCTAAGCTCCCATCGCTACTTGTTGTACAGCGTGTCGAACGTCGCTAGCCAAAGCGGCAGCAAAGCGAGCAACGAATAGAAGAACCACGATCTAAGCCAGCCCTCATACCAGCCGCGAGCGCAGAGAAAGCTGAGCAGCGAGATCAATATGAAGATCAGCGTGATGATGATCCGCTCCGGCCATCTCAGCGTGCCCAACGCATCGTGGTTGCCGCCGAAGAACAGCATGCGAAACGCGCCGGCGCCATAAAACATGCCGACGATGCACAGGCACACGGTGGCGAACACGCGCCAGTTGGGGCGCACACGCGGGGTATCGACTTCGTCGAACGTAACCTCGAATGTCGGCCGTACCGGACTCGGCGGGACGCGATAGGGATTGTCGTCTGGTTCCACGCGAGTTTCTCCCGTCGAATCGCGCTAGCGCAAGTCTTTACCGCGACAATTCTAGCGCCGGAAGCATCAGCGGCCGGACAAAAAGAAAGCAAGACAATCCGCATAGGCAATCTAATCCGGCAAACTGGAAAAGTCGAGCGCGCAGGTGCTCCCCTCACACCAACCCGAAGCGCCAGCGAGGCGGATTAGACGCCGGTTTCATCGCGATGATGCGCTGAGATGGAACGTCTTCTCCCCCTCGCTGGCGCTTCGGGTTGGTGAGGCGCTCGGTTAGCGGCCCCAAACCCTGGCTCCTGCCCCGGCTTGTCGTACAATCTATTACACAGACTCAACCCTCGCACCGCGCGCCCGCGGGACCCGGCCCCAGCACACTTTCTCGGTGCTCCTTCTCCGTGTCCTCCGTGCCTCCGTGGTGAACCTCCCTGGAACCAGCAACGCACGTGGGCGCGATTCCCGACGGATTTTCAGCCAGGATTCAAGCGGTCGCCGGCGGCCCCGTCGCGCGCCGGCTCGCGCAATCGGCGATGTTGTTGCCCAAGATTTCCAGCTACGAGCCGGAGCTGATGGAGTTAAAGGACCACGAGCTGCGGAAGCGCAGCTTGTCGATCCAATACCGCGCCAAGGCCCTGGAACCGCTCGACCGGTTGCTGCCAGAAGCCTACGCCCTGGTCCGCGAGGCCGGCCGCCGCGCGCTGAACATGCGTCACTTCGACGTGCAGATGCTGGGCGGCGCGGCGATGCACCAACATTGCATCGCCGAGATGCAAACCGGCGAAGGCAAAACGCTCACGGCGACGTTGCCGTTGTATTTGAACTCGCTCACCGGTAAGGGCGCGCTACTGGCCACGGTGAACGACTACCTCGCCCGCCGCGACGCCGAGTGGATGCGGCCGCTGTACGAAATGCTCGGGCTGACGGTCGGCGTGATCGAAACTCAAATGTCGCAAGCGCAGCGACGCAAGGCTTACGCCTGCGACATCACCTACGGCACCGCCAAGGAATTCGGGTTCGACTTCCTTCGCGATCGCTTGCTGATGCGGCGGATTCAGGAAGGCGAGACCGACGTCCTGGCCGGCATGCTGGGGCAGTTCTCCGGCGAGAAGAACGAAAAGCCGGTGCAACGCGGCGCGTACTTCTGCCTGGTCGACGAGGCCGACAGCATTCTCATCGACGAGGCGCGAACGCCGTTGATCATCAGTGCGTTGCCGACGGAGGCCGAGCGCATCGCCGTCGAGTGCTACCGCTGGGCGTCGTCGATCGCCAAGGAATTCATCGAAGACGATCATTTCGAATACGAGCATGACAAGAAAAAAGTCGAGCTCTCCGCGACCGGCCGCCACTTGGCGCGGCGCTTGCCGAAGCCCGAGGCGATGGACTCGGTTGGCATGTACACCATCTATGAGTACGTGGAACGCGCGATCAAGGTGCATCGCGAATTCACGCTCGACCGGCACTATGTGGTGCGCGACGACGAGATCGTGATCGTCGACGAGTTCACCGGCCGCTTGTCGGAAGGGCGCAAGTGGCGCGACGGCATTCACCAGGCCATCGAAGCGAAAGAAGCCATCACCGTGACGGTGGCCACCGGCCAGGCTGCGCGCGTGACGGTGCAGGACTTCTTCTTGCGCTTCGAAAAACTCGGCGGCATGACCGGTACGGCTTCCAGCTCGGCGAGCGAGTTCCACAAGATCTACAAGCTCCGCGTGGTGCCGGTACCGACGAATCGCCCTGCCATCCGCCAGGCGCTGCCGACCTTGGTCTTCGGGCACAACGACGAAAAATGGTTGGCCATCGTCGAAGAGATTCGCGAGATGCACGCGCTCGGCCGCCCGGTGCTGATCGGCACGCGGTCGATCGATAAATCGGAACACTTGTCTCGCATGCTTCACGACGCCGGCATCGAGCATCAGGTGCTGAACGCGCGACACGTCGCGGAAGAGGCGGACATCATCGGCCGCGCCGGCTTGCGCGACCGCGTGACGGTGAGCACGAACATGGCCGGCCGCGGTACCGACATCAAGCTTTCGCCGGAGGTCGCCGAACTGGGCGGCCTCCACGTGATCTGCACCGAGATGCACGACGCGGCGCGGATTGACCGCCAGTTGATCGGCCGCTGCGGACGCCAAGGCGATCCCGGCACGTACCGGCAATATCTCTCGCTTGACGACGACCTCCTGGAAACCGGCTTCGGGCCCAAGAAGGCGCGGCGCTGGAAAACCCGCGGCGAAAAAAATCCCGGCGCGCTCGGCGGGTACGCGGCGCTCTTCCGCAAAGCGCAGAAGAAAGTGGAACGCAAACACTTCCGCGACCGCAAGGTGCTGATGTACTACGAGAAAGAGCGCAAGAAGCTCCAGCGCCAGATGGGCCAGGATCCGTACCTCGACACGCCGGGGTAGGAGGGGAATGACGAATGTCGAAATCCGAATGACGAAAGAAATCCGAATGTCGAATGTCTGAATGATTTGCGGATTTCAATCCGCTTGTGCTCAGTCATTCGACATTCACTCGTCATTCGGATTTCGAAATTCGTTATTCTTCTCCGCGGCTCCCCTGGCGGAATTTTTCCATCATCTCCCCGCGGATGCGTAGCAACATGCCTTGCGTCAGCAGGTTGCTGTGGTCTTTTTGCGGGATGATTTCCACCACCGCGTCGCTGCCGAGTTGGGC
The DNA here is from genome assembly GCA_022844585.1 of Pirellulales bacterium. Classification (GTDB taxonomy): domain Bacteria; phylum Planctomycetota; class Planctomycetia; order Pirellulales; family JALHLM01; genus JALHLM01. Next base: position 7,229 of record JALHLM010000289.1, read on the forward strand.
GAGCGCCGGCTTCAACTTTTCGACGGCGCCTTCCAGGTAGAAGGTGTCCAGTTCGCCGGTGATGATGTTGAGCTTGCCTTGTAGCTGGGGGCCGATCTCCGGCCATTCCCGTTCGAGCTTGAGGCGGATGTCGTACGGCTTCCAGGCTTCGGCGGTGACGGGGTCGATTGCGCCCGTTTGGCGATTCCAAAGCTTGCGTGGCAAACCTTGTTCATCCAACGGGCTGAACACCGCTTCGAAGGAGCGCAATTGCCCGCCGCGGCCGATGACGTCGTCCATGCGGGAAAAATCGTCGTACCACACGATCGGCGTTTCGCCGCGGCGCGCGATCGGGCGGCGCTGTCGCTTGGCATCGACATACATATTCAGCGGCGGCCGCGCGTAGAGATCGATTTGCTGGTAGTCGCGGAAATCGACCGGGTCCG
>JALHLM010000290.1:0-6517 GCA_022844585.1 Pirellulales bacterium
TCCATGAAGCCGTTTTAAGACCAATCCCGCGAAATTGGGTTAGCCAGTTCCGAATAGCAAGACAATCCGTGGGATCTGGTTCGCGGAACTGGTTGAGCAGCTCGGTGATGCAAGTGCTCTTCTGGCGCGCGAATCGATATCGCACAGCGCGCCCACTGCCGAGGTTTAAGGGCTTGGACAGTGTGTGCAAAACATCCGTCTGCTTCACGGTGCGTTGGTCAAGATGTCCGGCAGCCACCACGGCGTGAAATGCAGCGAGACCGACCTCCGCTGGTATTCCATGTCCTCCAAGCAGACAAGCCACACATTCGGACTTCAATGATGTCGACAGCCGGTGGGAGCCAATTGGCCGGACTGTGAAAGTCATCGCCTGGTGCCGCCAATATGCTGGCGTAAAGAGTAGATCGGGAGTTCCCCAACGAACGCCTGGCATCATGTCGTTCTCCAGGACGACGTCGTGGTCGGCTCTTTCCAAGTCCAGACATTCGAGATGCAGCGTGACGGTTGCCATGTTACGCCGGGGTTCAGCCAGTTGATCCGGGCGCGGAGGTTCGATTAAGGCTACGCGCCTTTGTCCATTGGAGGCGGCACTTCGTCGGCACGGAGGCTGTGGATGGTACATATCTGTAACAAATCGAAAAAGAGGAGTTCTCCGCAGCGCACCTCAGTGTTCGGCGGCTCTAAACTTAGTGAGTGCAGCTAGTTCGAGCGATGGCGGCAGTTGATCGCTGTACGCGAACCTAGTCGCGCGAAGGGTTATGCGATCGCTGCATCCCTCGCATGGCTTTTCTCAATTGGCTCGCCCGGCTGGTTACCTTTGGAGACGCCGTTCAATGGCCGACGAACTCGAAGCCAAGCTTCGCGAGAACGCTGCTGGTCCGGCCAAGGTGTCGGGCGACGCCGGTTCCGTTGAGCAGCACAGTCTCGCGGATCAGATCGCGGCGGATCGCTATCTGGCCTCCAAAGATGCCGCGAAGAAACCGTCGCGCGGGCTCCGGCTCAACAGATTCATCCCCTCGGGAACCGCCTAAGTGGTCCGCTGGTTGTCCAAGTTGTTCGCGCCGGTGACCCCGACGCTCAGTCGGCGAACGCGGCTCGTCCGCGCCCGTTACGACGCGGCGGTCACCAACGACGAGAACCGCCGGCATTGGGCAAATGCGGACGGCCTCTCCGCGAACGCTGCCAACAGCCCCGAGGTGCGCCGCGTTCTGCGGAACCGTGCTCGCTATGAGGTGGCCAATAATAGCTACGCCCGCGGGATCGTGTTGACGCTCGCCAACGACGTGATCGGCACCGGCCCACGCCTGCAGATGCTCACCGAGAGCGTGCCGGCCAATCGGCGGATCGAACAGGCGTTTACCGCTTGGGCCAAGGCGGTGAATCTCGCTGAAAAGCTCCGCACGCTACGAGTGGCCCGCGCCGAGGATGGCGAAGGATTTGCGCTGCTCACCAGTAACCCGGCGATCTCGACGCCGATCCAACTCGACCTCCGACTCGTCGAAGCCGAGCAAGTCACCACGCCGCCGTTGAGCGCCTTTAGCACGCAGGCCGTCGATGGCATCGTGTTCGATCGTTTCGGCAACCCGGTCGAATACCACATTCTGCGTCAGCACCCGGGCGATTCTGTTGCCGGGTTCGGTCAAGAGTTTGATCGCCTGCCCGCCGAGGCAGTATTGCATTGGTTTCGTGCCGATCGCCCCGGCCAAGCCCGCGGCGTCCCCGACATCATGCCGGCGTTGCCGCTCTTTGCCCAACTGCGCCGATTCACGCTCGCGGTCCTCGGTGCTGCCGAAACGGCCGCTGACTTCGCGGGCATCTTGTACACCGATGCACCAGCCAACGGCGAGGCGGACGCTGCCGAACCGTTCGAGCCGATCGAACTGGAAAAGCGTGCGCTGTTAACGATGCCGGGCGGCTGGAAGATGAGCCAGATGGAGGCGGAACAACCCGCCACGACCTATGCAGAGTTCAAGCACGAACTCTTAAACGAAATCGCCCGCTGCCTGAACATGCCGTTCAACGTCGCGGCGGGAAACTCATCGGGCTACAACTACGCCTCCGGTCGATTGGATCATCAGACCTATTTCAAGGCGATCCGCGTCGAGCAGGCTCAACTCGAAGTCACGATCCTGGATCGCATTCTCGCCGCCTGGTTTGACGAAGCGGCGCTCGTGACGGAACTCTTGCCGGACGAACTGCCGCCGATCGCCACGCTCGCTCATCAGTGGTTTTGGGATGGCCACGAGCATGTGGACCCGGCCAAAGAGGCGCTCGCCCAATCGCAGCGTTTGGCGAATCACACGACCACGCTCGCGCATGAATATGCCCGGCAAGGGCGCGACTGGGAAGAGGCGCTACGACAACGGGCCAAGGAAGTCGCGCTCATGCGCGAACTAGGTCTCGCTCCAGCGGAGGTAGCGCAGACGGACGACGAGCCGGCGGACGAAGACACCGAAGAAGCCGTGGTGGAGGAATAACGAGTCATGAAGCGAATGCCCGGCGCAATTCACATGACCTGTGCTGCGGACGCGGTTCGCTTGTTGGAAGCGACCGGCGACGGCGAGCAGGCCCTCCGCCGATTCAACATGACCGCTTACACCGGCGCGGCGATGCAAGTCGCGGGCTGGGACGCGCCGGTCGTGGTTGACCTCGCCGGATTGCGTCGCCTGCGCGGCGCGAAGCCGATCCTCTTGGATCACGACACGCGGCAACGCGTGGGACATGCCGAACAGATCCGCGTCGAAGGGAATTCGCTGTTGGTGGACGGCTTGATCTCGGGTGCTGGCTCAGCGGCCCAAGAGGTCGTGGCCAGTTCAATCAATGGTTTTCCGTGGCAGGCGTCGGTCGGAGCACTCGTCGAGAAGGCGATCTTCGTGCCTGCGGGCAAGACGGCGCAGGCCAACGGCGGCGAGGTCCAAGGCCCGGTCTACATCGCCCGCAAGGCGAGCTTGCAAGAAGTCAGTTTCGTCACGCTTGGGGCGGACGATCAAACCAGCGCACGCGTTGCCGCCCAAGCGCAACCGACTTTGGAGGCAGATTCGATGGACTTTGAAAAATGGCTCGACGCCAAGGGCTTTCAACTGGTCGAGCTCAATGAAAGCCAGCAGGTAAGTCTGCGGGCGATGTTCGACGCCGGGCCGGAGAAGCCGGTCGCAGCCGGCGCGAACGGCACGGCCGTGGTCGACGCCGCCGAACACGTGACCGAACTGCGAGCGAGCGCCGCCGCGGAACTGAAGCGACAGAGCAAGGTCCGCGAGATCGCCACGCGACATCCCGCGATCGCCGCCCAGGCAGTCGAAGAAGGCTGGGACGCGACGCGCACGGAGCTCGAAGTGTTGCGGGCCTCGCGCCCGGCGGCACCGGCGATTCATGGCGGTGACTCGTCGCCTTTGATCGGAAAACCGCTCGAAGCGGCGCTTTGTCGAAGCGCCGGCGTCAGCGCCGAGCTGATCGAAAAGAGCTACGACCAGAAGACGCTCGAAGCAATGGATGCCGCGAAGCTGCGAAAGGCATCGATCGGCACCCTGTTCTACGAATACATCCGCGCCGCCGGCCGTTCGATCCGCCCAGGCAAGATCGACGACGAGGTAATTCAAGCCGCGTTCGAGGCGGATCGCCAATTGCGTGCGTCGGGCGGTTTTTCCACGATCTCGCTCCCGGGCATCTTGGGGAACGTGGCGAACAAATCGCTTCTGGACGCCTACCTAGCGGTCCCGCGCGTCAGCCAGAACTTCTGCCGCACGGCAAATCACACCGACTTCAAGGTCCACACCCGCTATCGGATGACGATGGCCGGCAGCATGGAGCAGGTCGGCCCCGACGGTGAGCTCAAGCATATGACGCTTGGCGAGCAAGGCTATCAAAACCAGCTCGCGACCTACGGCGGCATGGTGGCCTTGAATCGCCAGCAACTGCACAACGATGATCTCGAAGCTTTGGTCGACACGAGCCGCTTCCTGGGGCGCAAAAGCGCGATCGCCGTCGAGAAGGCGGTCTTCACACTGTTGCTTTCAAACCCAACGAGCTTCTTCTCGGTCGGCAACAAGAACTTGCTCAGCGGTGCGACATCTGCACTTTCGGTCTCGGGCATCACACTCGCCGAACAAAAGTTCATGGACCAGGTCGACGAGCAAGGCGAACCGGTCGCGTTGGAACCCGCATTGATGCTCGTGCCGACGGGGCTCAAGGTCGTGGCCGAACAGCTCTTCAGCGAACGGGTAGTGAACGAATCGACCACGACCGACAAGCCGAAGCCGGCCAGCAATCCCCATGCGGGACGTTTCCGTCCGGTGGCCTCGCCATATCTGAACGCTCAAGCGCTGGCCGGTTCGAGCACGACCGCCTGGTATTTGTTCGCCAACCCCGCCGACGTGGCGGCGCTCGAAATCGCGTACTTGAACGGCGTCACTACGCCCACGATCGAATCGGGCGAAACTGACTTCAACACCCTCGGCATCCAGTGGCGGTGCTACTTCGACTTCGGCATCGCCATGCAGGATTTTCGCGCGGCGATCCGGGCCGACGGCGTGTAATCACTCCAAGAAACATATCCGTGAGGCAGATCAATCATGGCTCAAGCAGTCTACGTGCAAACCGGGGCGCGGATCGATTACACGCCAGCCGTGGCCGTCACCGGCGGTGACATCGTCGTCCAGAACGCGGAATTCGTCGGGATCGCCAGCGCCGATATCGCAGCTGGCCGGCTCGGCGCGCTGGCGATCGAAGGCGTCTTTGATGTCGCCAAGCAGGTCGGCGTGCTCACCACGTTCGAGGTCGGCGACAACGTTTATTGGGACGACCTCAACGATCGCGCGGTGACGATCGGCGGCGGCAACGCCTATTTGGGGAAATGCATTCGCGCCGCCGCCAACAACGACAGCAGCGTGCGGGTCAAGCTGGTGACCACGCTCGAAGTGCCGTTGGCCTATTCGACCGATGCGGCGAGTTCCTCGGTCTTGAATACCACCACCGAAACGCCGTTCAACAAATCGATCACGATTCCCGCCAACCGCCTCAAAAAGGGAGACGTGATCCGCGTCCGGGCGCAGGGGATCGTGTCGAATCAAAACTCCACCGATACGCTCACCATTCAGCTCAAGATCGGCGGCACCACTGGCACGTCGATCGTCTCGACGGGGGCGGTCGATCCGGCCACGAACGATATCTGGTACATCGAAGCCGACCTGGTGATTCGCACCGTGGGGGCCAGCGGAACGTTCGTGGCCACCGGGCTGCAGGCCCTCGGCGTCCCGGGAACCGTAACCGCCAAACCGTTCCTGAAGGCCTCGTCAACGATCGATACCACGTTGCCGCAGGATTTGATCGTGAGCGCCACCTGGTCGGTGGCCAACGCGGCGAACATCGTGCGACTCGACATCCTCGATGTGGAAATCATCTCGCGGTAAGCGATGGCAGACTTGTTTGAAACCGGGGCGACGTTCCTGGCGAGTCAGCTCAAAGAGCATGGCTCGCAGCTGGTCACGTATGTGCGGTTGCCACATGTAGTCGAGGTGTCGGCCATCGTAGGTCGGAAGGATGTCTTAGTGGAAACGAGCGCTGGAGCGCTCGAACGCCACGAACAATGGGATTTTTTGATTGCGGGGACAGACCTGGTTCTGGCGGGCAACCCGACGCTGCCAGAACGAGGGGATCAGATCAAACTCCCGCGAGCGAGTCACATCGACGTGTTCGAGGTGATGCCGCTGGCGGGCGAAGACCATTGGCGGTGGAGCGATTCGTTCGAGCAGCTGTTGCGGATTCACACCAAGTTCGTGGGAACGGAGTAGCGAGCGGTGGCAGCCAAGATCGTCGACCTTGCCGAAGCGGTCGTGACCGAGCTCAACGCCGAGAGCTTCTCGCAGGCGTTTACGGCCACACGTCATTACGTGCCGAAGATCGATTTGAAGGATGCCGCCAGCCTGAGCGTGCTGGTGGCCCCGAGCGGTTTTTCGACCTCGATCGCCAGCCGGGCCAACGACGACGAGGAATATACGATCGACATCGGCGTGCTCAAGCGACTCACGGTCGACGGCAATACGGAACTCGATCCCTTGATGCTGCTGGTGGAAGAGATCAAGAACCATTTTCGACGCAAGACGATCGCGAGTCCCGCAGCTGTCTGCACCGAGATCACGAATGATCCGATCTTCGACATCGAGTCTCTCGATCAAAAACGGCAATTCGCCAGCGTGCTAAACCTCAAGTTCTCGGCGATCGGCTAGGTGACGTATGGCCCAACCAACCGTGATCGACGACAAACCGAGTCTGGTGAAGACCAGTGGCGCAGAACAAGCGATCACACTCAGTAGCGATCGCGATTATGCGGTCGCGCACTTGGGGCTCGATGATGCGGGCAACGCGGACGCGGCGCTCGTTTTCTGTGCCGTCGAGGGAATCGTCAGTCCCGACCTGATGCCGGACGGCGACAAGCTTGTGCTGCGCAGTCCGACGAGCGTCACGATCGGTCCGGGCGTCCGCGAACTGCGTTTTCGCGCCGCGGGCGGGACGCCGCTCTTGC
>JALHLM010000290.1:6527-7638 GCA_022844585.1 Pirellulales bacterium
GGTGCCAAGCGACAAGGAGCGTGGTGAATGCCAGCATATCACTTCGGCACCCCGTCGAGTCTGTTTCAGCCCAGCGACTTGGGAAAACTCGTCTGCTGGTTGGACGCCAACTTCGCACCCAACGTGAAGAAGTCGGGCGGCCAGTCGGCGGCGCACAACGAAGCGGTTGTCACCTGGACGAGCCGCGTGGGCGCGAGCGTCGATTTCAACGAGGTCTCGGGTTCCGGACCGACGTTGATTGCCGACGGCAGCGGCCCCAACGCCCGTCGGTTCTTGCGTTTCAATGGCACCAGCCATTACTTGCGCTACGCGGCAGCCGACGCGTTTTCTGCGGAGGCCGGCGAGCTGTGGATGTTGATCAAGAGCGACGCCACGGTCACCAGCGTCCCGTTCGGCACCTGCGACGAAGCGACTACCAGTCAATACTGGTACGTCGCCGTCAATTCCGCGGGCGATTGGGAATACCAATGGGACCAAGGAGCGGCGGCCGCGCAGCGTTTTCGCACGCCGACCGGCTACAGTCGTCGCGGAGCCTGGTATTTACTGCGGTTCTTTTCGAACGGCACAGCCACAAACGTCGAGATCGACGCCTACCAAGAACCGCTCACGGATGTGAATTCGACCGGCAACACCGGCGTCTGGTTCGCCGATGCTACGGGCCGCGATAACGTCACGCTCGGCGCGCTACAGCGAACCAGCGTCACCAGCTACTTCGCCGGCGATATCGCTGAAGTGCTGATCACCAACGCCCTGCTCTCCGACGCGGAAGCGGCGCAACTGCGGGCGTACTTTCGGCTGAAGTTCGGCCCGATCTATCGCGTGGCCGCCTTGGGCGATTCGCTCACGCTCCAACCCGATGGCTACGCCGACGACCTGGCGATTGCTATGGGCACTTCGGGTTACGCGATCGGCGTAGCGGATCACGGCGTGGGAAGCGAGGAGCTCGACGACCTTTACGCCCGCTGGGGCACGAACATTCGCGGCAAGGGCTACGAACGGCTCGCGCTCCTGGGCGGCACGAACAACGTCAAGAACGGCACCGGGCCGCAACTCGAGTTCTATGACCGAATCATCACCGAAGCGATCGCTGACAACATGGGCGTCGTGACGA
>JALHLM010000291.1 GCA_022844585.1 Pirellulales bacterium
ATGGTGTCGTGCCATTCGGAACGTTTCGACTCACCGAAGATATCCAGCTTCATCCCAAAGTAGCCGAGGCTCTCGCGCCGCTGATTCAACAGCGCCAACTGATTCGGGAACGCCGCCTCGAGGGTGAGCCGATGAAAGCGCTCGCGATCCGCGGCGCTGAGATTCTCAACCCCTTCCTCCTGCAACCCGCGGGCCTCCTTGCGCAAGCGGACTTTTTTCCAGGCGTCCGGCTCAAAGAAACCGGGGCTGGCGATCGACGCGTTCAACTTTGCGGTGAGCCATTCGGCATCACTGTCCGCGGGCGCCGTCGACGAAGTGTTCGACTTCGCGGCAATGGCTTCCAATCGCTGCCGAGCGTCCGCGCCCCATTGTTTGACCAGGCTCTTGCCGACCGTGGGACCAGTGGCGTCCAGGTCTTGCAGGATTTCGCGGGCCACGCGCGGCGGGTTGAACACTTCTTGTGGGGCGAATTCCGAACCGCGCAGGCCATAGGGCCCGAATGGCGCCATGAACAGCAGCAGGATTGTGATCACGATCAAAATCATCCACAGCACGCGCGACGCGAGCGCCTCGTGGAACGAATCTCGCAGGATCGTCAGGTACGGTCTCATGCGGCTGGCCGGGCCCTTTGAATGATCTTGAGAAACGCTTGTTCCAACGTCTGATGCCGCCGCTCCACGCCGAGCACGCTGAGGCCGCCTTGACGCGCCTGGTCGATCAGCCGATCGACGTCCGCCTGCGCGGGATCGACGAGCGTAATCAGGAACTGACCGTTTTCTTGCACGGCCACCGGATGCGCCGGGGCGTTGCCGAATGCGGCCGTGAGTTGCGCATCGGTGCCGGCAAAGGTAAACTGGACGTCGTTGACCGCTTCGATCGTCAAGGCGTCGACTTCGCCGACTTGCAGCAACTCGCCGCGGTCCAGAATCGCCACGCGATCGCAGACCAACTCGACTTCCTGCAACAAATGGCTGTTCAGGAACATCGTTTTGCCCTGTTCCTTGAGCCGCTGCAAGAGCGCCCGCATTTCGGAGCGGCCGACCGGATCGACGCCGTCCGTGGGTTCGTCGAGGATCAACAGTTCCGGCTCATGGAGCATCGCCTGGGCCAGGCCGAGCCGTTGTTGCATGCCCTTGGAAAACTGCGGCACAGGCACATCGCCCCAACCGCGCAGCCCGACGGTTTCCAAGAGCGCTTCGCGCCGCGTGCGGACTTCGCTGGGCGAAAGGCCGCTCAGGCCGCCGTAGTAGGTCAACGCCGAGTACGCAGTGTGATGCCGGGGAATACGATGATGTTCCGGCAAGTAGCCGACGCGCCGCCGCCCGCGGAGATCGCCGGCGGGAAAGTCGAGCAAGCGTGCCTCGCCGGCGCTGCGGCTGATGATGCCGAGCAAAACTTTGATCAGCGTCGTCTTGCCGGCGCCATTCGGGCCGAGCAGTCCGAAAATCTCGCCGCGCGGGACTTGCAGCGTCACCCCGCGCAAGGCGTGAATCTGCCGGCCGCGCCAGCGACTGCCATACGTCTTCCGTAAATCCCGGACCTCGATCGCGGCGACCATGCAATGCCCCGCCCCAGTTGGAATACACCACCCGCCGACCTATTCGTCGGGAACATCATAGTTCTTGTGCGGGGTGGGGGGAACTGCCCGCGAAAGGTGCGAAAGGGTGCGCGAGAACCAGCACCGCGTAGGGAGCCCCAATGGGGCGATAGATAATAGCCAGCGGTGCAAACCGCTGGTGTTGGGGACAAGCAAGGTAGCATTGAGCCCCAACGGGGCGACACGCGTTGAGCGAAGGCGATATCAACAGCGTGTCGTCCCGTTGGGGCTCAGTTGATATCCCTCGTTCGTTTTCCAGGGGTTGGCCCCCCTGGCTATTGTCTGTCGCCCCTGTTGGCGCGGGGAAACTTGGCAATACTTTCCTTCTCTTCCGGTCCCCCTTTTCGCGTCTTTTCGCGTGTTTCGCGGGCATCTACTCCGGATCAAACGGACTAGGCTGCGCCTCAAAGTCATCCAGATCGGATTCTTCATAGCCAAAATGGTGCGCCAACTCGTGCAGCACCGTGCGGCGGATTTCGTATTGGACTTCTTCGACCGAACGGCACCGCGATTCGATCGCCCGTTGGAACAGCAGGATGCGGTTCGGCATCGCCATGCCGTATTCCTGCTTGGTGACGTAATGCCCTTCGAAGAGGCCCATCAGGCCGATATGCCGCGGCCCGAGCTTCATCTGCCGCTGCAACCGCGCGTCTGGGTAGCGCTCCACTTCGATTACCACATTTTCCAGCCAGGCCAGAAACTGGGCCGGCAGCGACCGGACCACTTCGTCGACGGCCTGGCAGAACGCGTCTTCGCTCAATCGGACCGACATAAGGCCTCTGGTTTGCCTCGCGGCGCGGAATTACACTACCCGGGAGTTATTGTATGCCGCACGTTATTGTATGCCGCACGTGCGTTCCCGCCTGGTTGCCCACTTCGTCGCCCCTTCCATGGAGACTCGCCCCATGACCTGTTCGCGCCGCCTGTTACTCGTGCTCGCCGCCGGTTTGGCTGTCGGGCTTTCGACCTCGGTGGCCGTCGCCGTCGACGCGCCGGTTCGCGGGGTACGAATTCTGATGCTCACCCAGAGCGTCGGTTTCAAGCACGGCTCGGTGACCCGGCCGGACGGGGCGCTCTCCCCGGCCGAGCAGGCGATCACCGACCTGGGCATTTCCAGCAACCTGTTCCGAGTGGATTGCACCCAGGACGCGGCGAAGGATTTCACCAAGGAAAACCTGCAGAACTACGACATCGTGTTCTTCTATACGACCGGCAACTTGCCGATCGACGAGGAAACCCGCGACTATTTCTTCAATGACTGGCTGAAGCAAAAGGGACACGGGTTCATCGGCGCGCATTCGGCCGCCGACACCTACCACGACTATCAACCGTACTGGGACATGATTGGCGGCACGTTCGACGGCCATCCTTGGAACGCCGGCGAGACGGTGACGATCACCGTTCACGACACCGAACACCCGCTCAGCAAACCGTGGGGCGGCGAGTTCACCCTCAAGGACGAGATCTACAAATTCAAGAACTGGCAGCCGGAAAAGGTCCGCGTGTTGATGAGCCTCAACATGGCGAAGACCGATTTGAAGGAGCCGTACCACGTGCCGATCGCCTGGGTGAAGGAATACGGCGACGGCAAGGTCTTTCACATGAGCCTGGGACACCGCGAAGACGTCTGGACCAATCCGACGTACATGGAATCGATGCTGGGCGGAATCAAGTGGATCCTCAACAAGGAACCCGGCGACGCCACGCCAAACCCGGAACTGTCGGCCGCGCAAGAAGCGAAAGCCAAGGCGGATACGGAAGCGGCGAAGAAGTAGCTCTGAGCCAGGCAGAATCACTAGCCCGTAGCGCCAGCGAGGGAGAGTTGATTTTGCCTACGAATCGAGATGAAGCTCCCGGTTGCCCTTGCGACGCAACTGAGAGCTTCGTCCTTTTCTGTACGACGGGGCCTCTCTCCCTCGCTGGCGCTACGGGCTAGTGTAGAAGGTGTCACGCGTCCATCAACGCGCTACTCGTAATCGCCGTTCAAGACGGGATTGTTGCTTTTTTCCGCGCCGGTGGTGGTGCGTTGCCCGTGGCCGGGGTAGACGACGGTCTCGTCCGGCAGCGTGAACAGCTTCGTGCGGATGCCGTGAAAGAGTTGCTCCCGATTGCCGTCGGGGAAATCCCAGCGACCGGTGCTGCCGGCAAATAGGACGTCGCCGCCGAACACAAAGGGCGGCCACGCGCCGCGCGCGATGAAGACGATGTGGCCGATCGAGTGGCCCGGAATCTCCGCGACTTTGAACTCGAAGCCAGCGGCGCTGACGATGTCGCCTTCGTCCAGAAGCCGATCGGCGGGCGGACTGGTGATCGGCATTCCGAAGCCCAGCGACAGGTTAAGCGCGGCGCTCGACAGCTTCGGCGCGTCGCCTCGGCCGATCACCAACGGACATTCCGGCCACAGACGTTTCATCTCCGCATTGCCGGCGATGTGATCCGCGTGGCCGTGCGTGTTGAGAATCATCGCTGGCTTGAGCTGTTCCCGTTCGACGTAGGCGACGATCTGTTCCGGCTCCAGGCCGGGATCGACGATCAGGCAATCATCGCGTCCCTCGAAGCGGGCGACGAAGGTGTTCTCCGCGAAGGGAGCGGAGACGATCCGGCGTACGTGGTAGGTCGAGCTCATGAAGCGGTCGGCAAAGGTGGGCTGCCACGACGACGGCGCGGCGAACTATAATTTCGGGATGACGTCCGATAGGTAATCGTAGCGTGGGGGACTCTCCGGAGGGACTGCCTTGAGTCAGCACGGATCCGAAGAGCGCGTTGACCGGCGACTCTGGGCGCTAGGCGGCTTCTTAGCTATCGCGCTCGGCGGGATCATCGCCGCGGTGCTGTACGCGGTCACCGTCGATCGCCCCTGGGCGAGAACCGCGGCGAACGACGCTAATTCCAGTGCGGCGCCTTTGCGCGTCCCGCGCATCTCGACGCGCGAAGCGGGCCGCGCCTTCCGCGAAGGCGCCGAACGGCCGACTTACGAAGCGACCGAACCGTTCGAGGATGTCTTCGCGGATATCGCCGCGGCGATCGACGAGCAGGACGTCGAGTTGTTTCTCGGCCGCGTGAACCAAGAGGCGCTGATTGAACAAATCAATCGCCAGGAACCGGGCAGGCCGCTGGAATTCGACGATGCGCGGCGGATTAGCGAGGGGATGGTCCGCCACTTCGTCCACAATGCGGAAGGGGCCGGGGGTGACGACTTCGAGATCTGCCGCATCCGCCTGACCGAAACGGACGGCGTGGAAAACGCCACGGTGTACACGCGGCGTCGGGTGTTCAATCTGAAGGCGACCGCGCGCCAGGTGTGGTGGCTGCGTCACGGCGACTACACGTGGGAAGTCTACGACCTGGCCGACGTCGGTACGGGGTTGCGCGCATCGACCATGGCCGCCGAGTGCGCCCGCGACGGCATTCCGGCGCCGACGGTGGAAGCGTTGATGAACTACTTGCCGAAGATGATCGGCGATGAGTACGGCGCGGCCTGGGAGGCGATCGAACCGGTGCAGACAATTCCCCTGCCGCCGTCGCTGGCGGCCTATCGCGCGTACCTGAACGTCGATGCCACACAGCGGCTCCGGTATGTGTTCTCGCCGGAGGAAATCGACGCCGCCTATTTGAAGGTGGAAGACCTCGCCCCGCGGATGCCGGCGCTCATTGGCCGCAAAGCCTGGCGAGCGCTGATGGAAGAACGCTTCGATGAGACGTTGGAGCACGTCGATCGCTATACGCGCACGCTGGGGATCGATCCCGGCATTCTGATGGTGAAGGCGCTCGCGCTGGCCGGATTGAAGCGCATCGACGAAGCCGTGGCGGTGCATCGCCAGGCATTGGCGCTCGAACCTTACGCGGTGGACCACATCGGCCAGCTTGCCCATTTGCTGCCGACGGAGCAAAGCGGCGAGATCGTCGCCGAGTTCCGCAAGATTCCCGAAGCCCATGACTGGTTCGCCAGCCTCGGGGAAGAATTGTTGCGAGTCGAGGAATACGACGACCTCGACGCGGTCATCGGCGCGATGCGGGAAATGGAACCGACGAATCCCACGATCAACTACTACCAAGGCAAAGTGCTGCAGCACCGCGAAGAGTTCGACGCTGCCGCCGAAACCTACGCGGCGTCATTCAAGCTCGTGGAGGACGAGGAGCAGTTGCAGTACTACGTGAGCGGCTTCATCACCTGCATGCTCGCGGACGTCCGCGCCGAGGACGCATATGGACGCGCTCCGCTTTCCAAGTTCGCGTTCGAGCAGATCGCGGACCGATTGCTCCATCCGCAGAACTACGTCTATGCGTATCCAGAAGATTCCGAGTACGCGAAGGTCGCTGGCGATGCGCCGGAACAACGCGAGAAACGGCACGAGCTCTATCGCACCGTCGCGGGGCGGCACCTGCCGGTTGAACCGGATGATCCGTGGCTGAAGTACTATGATGGTCAGTTGTGCGTCAAGGAGGAACGCTACGACGACGCGGAACGCATCTTTGCCGGCGTCGAGGGCACAGAAATGGAGGAGGGCGTACGGGAGTCGCTACGGCTCGCGCGGATCAATGCGCTGCATCTCGCAGGCCGGGATCAATTCGCCTACGAAAACGTACTTCCCGCCGATCAGACGTTCGAGCAACTAGCGCAAGACTGCGAGTTGGAATCGAAATGGGACGCACTTATCGCACTCGTCGAACTGCGCCGCCGGGATGCGCCGACGGAACCGATGCTGACGTACTACGAGGGCCTGGCGGCCAGCGGCCTGAAGCGTAAGGACGCGGCGATCGCGTTGCTACAAGATTTCATCAAAGTCGCGGAAGCGCACTCGGATTCATCGAACGAAGAGCCGAGCGCTGCCAGCTATCGCGTCTTCGGCGCGCGGGCGGAACTCATTCGTTGCCTCGTAAAGTCTCAATGTTGGGACGAGGCTCTTGCTGAAGCGCCGCGCCTCGAAGTTAAAGAGAGCGTCGCCATCTTCGGCCTGCTGGTCCATCTAGCCCGCGGCGATTTGGCGGCGGCGGAAACGTCGATGCAGAGTCTCACGGAGTTGGAAGTCGAACTCTCCGGACTCTACGAAGACGAAGACATCGGCCCGTTGTTGCGTAGCGATGCCTTCAAAGCGCTACGCGAAAAGTATCCCGAGCCGAAGCCGGAACCGTCGGCGCGCGATTGACGGCGCACATTGCGAAGTCGCGACTATTTCGGCAGCAGCGCCAGCAACTCCTGATGCGGCCGCGGGATCACGTCGGCCAGGATCAGTTTGCCGCCGAGGCGTTCCACGGTTTGCTTGCCGGCGGCGATGGCCGCTTGGACCGCCGCGACGTCGCCGCGGACGACGATCGTCACGTAGGCCGCGCCGATTTTTTCCTTGCCGACCAAGGTGACCGAAGCGCTTTTCAGCATCTCGTCCGTGGCATGCAGGGCGGCCACCAGGCCTTGCGTTTCCAGTAGTCCGATGGCGTCGGGCGTCGTCATGTGATCCTCACGAGGAATGCGGGCGTCGTAGATTTCCAACAGGGGGCTGTAAACCGGCTTGGCGTGGGCGAGTCGAACGACCTCCGCCGTCGGTCCGGACAGAATGGTCAGCAGCGATGTCGCGCCCATCCGCTGTGCCAACGCCTCGCCGGCCTCACCGGCCGCCTGCACAGCGTCGACTTCCCCTTCCAGAATAATGCACTGGGCCGGACTGTCGGTGCTCTCGATCGCCACAATCCGCACGCCAGCCGCCTTCGCCGCATGATCCGCGACCAGCAGCGACGGAGTGAGATTGCTGACTTCGAGCAGGGCGAGAGGCATGGGCAGGCGGGAGGGGAGAGGCTGGAGGCTGGAGGAGGTGGATACGCGATGCGCCAGTATGGCTAGCGTAGCTTACGAGGACCAGTCGGGGGCGATGGGATTTGACCGTTCGGCGCGGGAAGCATAGCCTCATGGTCGGTGTTGGAATGCTTCGCTACGGATTGGTTTCCTATGTCCCCCGCTTATTTCCGCGTTTTCCTGACCTTCGCCCGCAATAGTCTCGTGCGGGATATGACGTACCGGTCGAACTTTTTGATCAACGCT
>JALHLM010000292.1 GCA_022844585.1 Pirellulales bacterium
ACACGCCCGTCATCACGGCGGGCGCGACTTCATAGGTCGCTTCAATGATGACATCCGTGCGACTGCGCGGATCGCCATCCTTTTCTCCTTGTTTCGCTTCCCAATCGACCAAGTGCTGATAGATGTTCTCGGAAATAATGATCCCCAAGTCAGCGACTTCGCCGATGGCGATCGCAATGCCGGCCAACGACATGATGTTGGCGTCGATCTGAAACCACCGCATACCAATAAACGACATCAGCACGGCCATTGGCAACGTGAGCGCCACGATTACGCTGGCCCTGAAATGCAGCAAGAACAGGACGATCACGACAGCAGTGATCACAAGTTCTTCGCGCAGCGACTCGGTCAGCGTCGCGACCGTTTCGTCGACGAGGCCTGTGCGATCGTACACCGAAACGACCTTGACTCCCTTGAGGCTCGGTTCCAACTGCTGGAGCTTTTCGCGGACGCGCGCAATGACGGCTCGCGGGTTTTCGCCGAATCGCATGACGACAACGCCGCCGACGGCCTCGGAGCCGTTCAAGTCGATCGCGCCGCTACGGTAGTCGGGCCCCAGTTGGACTTGAGCCAGATCGCGAATACGCACAGGCACGCCGTCGCGCGTCAGCACGACCGTTTTCTCGATATCGGCGAGTGACTGCTTGGCGTCCTTGTTCTGGCCGATAAAGCCGCGGCCACGGACGACATATTCCATGCCCCCCGATTCAACCGTCTTCGCGCCGACGTCAATATTGGAATCCTTCACCGCCGTGATGAGCCGCTCTAGCGTCACGTCATGGAAGCGCAGGGCGTCCGGATCGACCTCAATCTGGTATTGGCGGACGTATCCGCCGACGCTGGCGACTTCGCTCACACCTTGCACCGACTGCAACTCGTACTTAATGACGTAGTCCTGCATGGTGCGCAGCTCGGACAGGTTCATACCCGGCGGACCTTCCAATACGTAGTAGAAGATCTGCCCGAGCGCCGTGGCATCCGGTCCCAGCGTCGGTGTGACGCCCTCAGGCAGCGTGGCGATCGCGGTTCCCAGCCGCTCCAGCACGCGCGAACGTGCCCAGTAAAAATCTACGCCGTCGTCAAAGGTGATCTGCACAAAGCTGTAACCGAACATGCTCTTGCCGCGCACGCTTTCCGCATGCGGAACAGTTAGGAGCGCGACAGATAGCGGATAGGTGACCTGGTCCTCGACGTCCTTGGGCGAGCGACCCGGCCACTCCGTAAACACGATCACCTGGTTCTCGCCGACGTTCGGAATCGCGTCGATGGGAATGTTCAGTGCGCAATAGCCCCCGAAGGCCGCGATCGCAATCGCGGCAAACAAGGTCAGCACCGGCTGTCGAACGCAGAATTCAATCAAACTGCGGAGCATGGTCAGGCCCCCACTTTCGCAGCTTGTTCCGTGGAGCGTTTCTCCACTTTTTCAGGCGGCTTTCCTCGCACGGGAAACGTATCGACTTTTTCGCCGCAGCGTAACATTTCGCTGCCAAAATAGGGATTCACGAGCGAGTCATTCGCTTGCAACCAATCGCCCCCGCCCTCGGGCACCATCGGGCAATAGAAATGTGTGAAGGGCTTCGTGGCCTGCTCGCCGCGAACTTGCGTGGCCAATCGGACGATCGCGTGGCTGATCGGCTTGAAGTCCTTGCGAGCGCCGGCCAGATCTTGATGATGCAGGTGTTCCGACTTGGTGACGATCTGCTGAATCTGCTGCGCCGCAGCCTCCGGCAAGGATGTTAGCGCCAACTCCGCCGCGGCGCGATGCAAGGTCTGTACCGCGGCCGCCGCCGGTTTCTGATCGGCCGCTAGCGCCTGTTGGACAGTGAAGTAAGCCGTGTAGAGCTCTTCGACCTGCCGCCCAGCCTCACCATCAAGCGCTGCCACTTCGTAGTCGTCGAACCTGAGTGGTCCCCCCGGCGCCTTTAGCTTCGCGACGGCTCTCGCCGGATCGATGAGACTGGGCTTGCCGGCCAATTGCATTTGAGAATCAATCAGAAAGTTACCCGAGGTCGCGACCTTCTCGCCGACCTTAAGTCCGTCGAGGATGATGACCTTGTCTGCCAGGATGGGACCGATCGTGACGGGGCGGATTTCAAAGCGCCCCGGCTCTGTTTCCACGTAGACGAGGCTGTTTCCGCCGGCGAGCAACACCGCGGAGCGCGGGACAAAGATCGACTCCGGCTGCGGAAGTGGCTGGTCGGTGAAACCGTATTGCGACGTCGGCACGAGGTCCATCCCGCATATCGGACACTGTCCCGGTTCGTCGCGAATAATCTGTGGATGCATGGGACTGATCCACTTGCCCGCCAAGTCTTGATCGAAGACGGCTCCTTGCGGCTCCAACGGGAGATTCACCGTGGCGGCTGCATAGTCCCCTGGACGAAGTCGCTTCTGATCGTTGAGCAGTTCCACGCGTACGCCGACGGTTCGCGTCGTCGGGTCGACCGTGGGATCGATGAACGCCACGCGGCCAATTAACTTTTCGCTCGGCATCGACTGGACTGTCGCCTCGACCGTCTGCCCGAAACGCACCCGCGTGGCGTCCTCGGGAAAGAGTTCCAGCATGAGCCACACGGTGGAAAGTTCGGCGATGCGATAAATGGGATCGCCCGCCTTGACATAGCCTCCTTCGACGGCCGATTTTTCCACGACCGTTCCCCCCTGAGGCGCATAGATCGTCAAGCGCGATTGAGCCGCACCCGTGTGCTCCAGTTCCGCAAGTTGCTCATCGGTGACCCCGAACTCGCGCAAGCGTTGCCGCGTGTTGTCCGCCAAGGC
The DNA here is from genome assembly GCA_022844585.1 of Pirellulales bacterium. GTDB lineage: Bacteria > Planctomycetota > Planctomycetia > Pirellulales > JALHLM01 > JALHLM01. The sequence continues at coordinate 2,779 of JALHLM010000292.1, forward strand.
GGATTGCGCCTGACGGACTGCCGGCACGCCGGCAACAGCCTGCAGGGCGCGCCGGGCTTCGAGATACTCGACTTGGGCGGAATACAGTTGCGGGCTGTAGATCACCGCGAGGTGGTCGCCTCGCTTGATATCAATGCCGGTGTAATCCGCGAACAGGCGTTCCAGACGTCCGTCGATGTAGGCCGCGATCGTGGCCTGACGGCTCTCATCAATGGCAATCGCGCCGACCGTGTGAATCGAATCCGTCAGCGTCGCGCTTTCCACCGGACTGGTCTGGATGTTGGCCAATCGTCGCTGGGCAGGCTCGATCTTCACAGCGAGCGCATTGATGTCGTCCGCTCCCGTGTTCGACGCCGGCACCAGCTCCATCCCACAGATGGGACAACGACCGGGCGACGGCTGCCGAATCTGGGGATGCATCGGGCAAGTGTAAACAGCGTCACCTGCGGATGTGCTCGTCGTCGCAGTGCCATCGGCGGCGGGAATCCAGCCGAACCGCTGGGCGAGTCCGACGAACGTGACGAGTAACGTTGCAGCCAACAGAAACACGCCGAACGGCAAGAGTTTCTTTCCCAGCCACAGCGATCTTGATCGCCAGGATTGATGAGGCGCGCCGGGCTTCCCTGGATTCCGATCTGAGGGCATGGACATGCGCTGTCCTTAAAAAGACTTATGCTGTGATGATGCGAAATGGCTTCAGTCGACTCGTGGAACAAAGTCGATGCGCGATGCGCATGGTGCGACGATGTCGAACGAATCGGACCACGAAACCGGCGATCGGCGCGCAGCGGCTGCGCAAGAAAAGATCAAATGCGCCAGTTACAGAGCACTGGCTGCAGTGGCCGTCCGTAGAAAGGACGGAAGCCTTGATCAGTCACCGCAACAACGTCACGAATTGCCTGCTGCGATGTGCCGGCGTGTGTCAGTGGGGACGAGATCGCCCACTTCAGGAGTTGCGAATGGTCGGTCGATGGCGGAGCCGGGACGTCGGACCTGCTGTCTCCGTTGCCACAACAACAGCTCGCTTCGGGATCCGCCGTCCCACAACAGCAGTTCCCCGGTCCGCCACACTTCATCGGGGCCGACGTTACCGCTTCGCCGGCGCATGCTCCGATTGGCGCAGCAACCTGACAACCGATCGTTGCGATCAGCAGCAGCACGATCGCCCGGCCCGCGTGAGGTCGAAGTCGGAACATCGCTCCCCTGGAAGCAACCATACCATGTATTGTCGCGGCCAGCGGCTGGAACGTCTAGAGCGCTACGAAGTCAATGACCCATAGTTGACGGCATTTTGGGTGAGCCTGCTGGTGTGTTCGGAAAAGCGAGCAGGTCGACTCCGACCGCTTGGCGCAGTCGCGCCACCGTCGTGGCAAGCTCTCCCTGGGCGCGGTGATACCCTAATTCCAAGTTGAGCAGTGTGCGATAGTCCCGAATTACTCGGTCGAACGTCACCGAGTTGTTCGCCAACGATTGCTGGTCTGCCTCGAACGTCTGTCGGGCCTGCGGCAGGATCGTTTTCTCGTAAAGAACCACGGTCGCATGGCTGGCCAACGCCTGCGACCAGAGCTCGCTCAGCGTGGCATCCAACTGTTGTGCGATCTCGTCCTCCGAGGCATGGGCCGCAAAGTGCTGCCGCGTCGCCTCGGCGGTCATCGCGTCATACTTGCGCCGCCAGAGTGGAATGCTCGCCGAGACATTCAAAGTCCAGGCGTCGTCGCCCGCCCCGGGCATCGGGTCGCCCGGATCAGCGGTCATCACCATCCATCCGGCGCCAAACGCCAGTTCCGGGCGGCGTTTCAGCCTCGCCACCTGAATGCCCCAACGCGTCGCCGCGGTGCGCAGGCGCGCGGCGTTCAGTTCGGGTTGAGCGCCTCGCGCTACTTGCCGCAGCAACTCCTCATTCCAATGCGGCAGTTCCGCCTCGATCGAGGCGGGAATCGAAATGACGGTACGCGCATCGCGACCGGCCAATCGGTTAAGCTCTGCGGTAGTTGCCGCGATTTGCTGCCGATATACGAGGCGCTGCTCGTGTAAATTGCTCAGCTCCAGCGTCGCCATCAAGACGTCGCCTGGCTGCGCGTCGCCCGTGGAAACACGGGAATTCGCCGTGCGAATCAGGGATTCCAGTTGAGCTTCGTCGGCGTCGGTCGTCTGAAGTTGCTTGCCGAGCACGTACAACTTGTACCAGGCGGCGCGCAGATCGCCGATGACGCGCTGCCGCTCGGCCAAGTACAAGTTTTGCGCCGCCATGGCCTCCAAGTTCGCCTGCCTGGATTCAGAACGCAGCCGCCCGAGCCAGGGAATCATTTGCATCACCTGAACTTCCGCGATCTGCTTATCCGGCACGAAATTCATCGCGTCGCCAAAGAACATCGACGAAACCGTCGGGTCAGGCAGGCTGAACGCATAGCCAGCTTTAGCCCATTCAGCGGCCGCTTCTTGTTGCATGCGGCGCAGCGAGGGATTGCCGATGATGGCCTGCGCTTCGAGTTCCGCGAGCGTTAGTGGCGCGGTCCTGGCCTGGGCAGCTGGCAACTTCTCGGGCGAAGGCAAACGAATGAACTCGCCATGCGCCCGCGCAGTCTCCAGGTGTGTGACCTGGCGAATGGCGGACGGCGGAGAAGTCGGCGGTAACGCGCGCGCTGCTGGCTGCGGTTCAATCGCCTGCGGACGCAAAGGACGGCGACTTGATTGGGGAGCTTGGCACCCGCAGATCACGCCGAGTAAAACCGCCACCGGAAGGTGACGCGACTGCCGTAAATTGCTGCGGATACCGACCATGGATTGGGCTCTGGGATCGGCAAGGGCTGGTCGCGGCAGTGTACATCGCGCTGATCATTTTCTCGGCACAATTCGGCAAACGGGTAAAATCGATACAGTCGCCCGGCGCACTCGCCACAATTTCACGGCACAGTCATACCGGTCAGGCAAGCTAGGCAACGCGGCGGCTGCAATGGGCCAACTACGCCACCGAGATTTGCGTGGAGAAAGGAACCGCGCGCAGCAAAATCTTGGCGACGACGGCCCCGAAGTCCGGCTAGTTCGACGCTTTCCCGGGCATTTCGAGCACCTCGCACATGACGGTAAAGCGGTCCTGCGCGTCACGCCCCTCCCACAATGCCACGACAGGTCCGCTCCCTGACCAAGGGGCCGCAACCACAGGATCGCTTGCTACGGTGGCAAGCTGCCGAGGCGTCGCCTCGTCCGGGCCGAGCCAAAGCGCCGCACCCGAGCGTCGCTTGAGCCAGACAATGAACGCACCGCGTTCGCTGGCGGCAATCCAGGGCTGCTCGCCTTCGCCGAGGGAACGGACCAGCGTTTGCGGCGACAATTGAAGGTTCACCGACTCGTCGCGCCGCCAAACAGTGGCGATCGAGTTGTTCGCCAAGCACGCAATCGCGCCGCCATCCATCGGGCAAGCATCGAGCGGCCAATAATCCGCGCCGAGCATCATCGCCTCCCCGAATGTTTGACCAGCGTCGTTTGACGTGGCGATATACATGTCGCGGTTTCCGGCCAAGGAGTTTCGCCAGAGTACGTGAATGCGCTGATCGCGTCCAATGGCTAGGCTCGGATGACAACATTCGCAAACGCTGCCGTCCGGAGAACGATATACGATGACATTACTTGTCCAGGTCGCGCCATGATCGCGCGATGTCGATGACATGACCTCCGTCTTTCCATGGCGAAGATCCAGCCAAACGCAACACATTAGGCCGTCTAAGCCCGACGCCATGCCATGCAATCCCTCGCGCGCGGCATTCGGCGCATCGTTCACGCGGATCGGACCTTGCCAGGTTTTGCCGCCGTCCGCGGACCGGCAGGCCAGCACGTCGCCATCGCTTCCTAAACCCTTGGGGCCGCCGATCGCCGTCACGCATACCTGATCATCGACCACGGCGATGCGCGGGCCGCGTCGCATGCCCAAGGCGACCACTCCGAGATCGGGCAATTCGCTCGGCGTCGAAAACGACTTGCCGTGATCGCTTGAGCGACAGTAGTGAATTGTGTTACGTACGCCGTAAACGACATGAATCACGCCTCGTGGATCCACAGCCGCCTGCGGCTGTTGGGGGCGCGCGGAACGCTCGCCGACCGCGAGTTCGAGCGCTGCGGCCCTGCCAGTGCCGGTGAGGCTGTTCCCCAGCAGAAGCGCCAGGGCGAAAAGGGTAGTTGAGCGGAAGTTGTGAGCAGTTGCATTCATGGAATTGTGAATTCCTTGTGTTGTGTCCACGGTTCAAGTGGCCGTCGTAAAATCAATGGATCTCAACGGATCGAGCAGAAAAGTGCGCGAGACCGAACATAAGGGATCATTTGACTAGTGTAGCGAGATACGAAGGGTTTGCGAGGCTGGACTCGAGTCGACTACTGGCTGCCGATATCCTGTTGACATCGCGTAAGAACTTGCCGCCACGAAGCATCTTCGGATGCAAGGTTCGTTTCTTCCGCATTCTCGAACTGGCGAACTTGCTGTCGGAAGCCAAAGAAAAATGTCTGCTCCAGATCGAGATCTCCGGCATGGCGGAGTTCGCCAACTGCTCGGACTGCGAAGCGCTCGATGGTAGTATTCGGCAACCACGCCACCGGCGCAGAACACGCAGCCCGTCGTGCCGATCACGCCGCGGCTCGCGCGCTGGGCACAGCCTTCGCTGACCCCCGCCGCGAAAGAGTCGTCGAAATCGCTGGCGGTCGAGGCTTTGAAACCGGACGATCGCCAGAACTTTTTGGCTAGCCTGGTAGTAGCCGCCGTGCCGCGTCGGTTGGCACTCGCAGAAGTGAGTTTGAAACGGCCGGTTATGCCAGCTATGCCGTCGACGACCCTCTGGCATTCGATCCATCATCAG
>JALHLM010000293.1 GCA_022844585.1 Pirellulales bacterium
GTCGAGGTCTATAACGCGGTCGACCAGTACCAGCGCCAACTCGGCGCCGCCGCGGGCCGCGGTTCCTATCGCGAGGGAGCCGCCGTCGACGACAAACTGCGCCGCGCTCGCCAGGCGCTGGCGCGGCTGCTCGGCGGCGTCGACCCCAGGCAGATCGCCTTTGCCTTCAACGGCACCGACGCCCTCAACATGGCCCTGCACGGGCTGCTGCGGCCCGGCGATCACGTGGTCACCACAGTCATCGAACACAACTCCGTCCTGCGGCCGTTGCGTTACCTCACTTCGCGGGGAATCCAACTGACGTACGTCGATTGCGACGCGCGCGGAATTGTGTCGGCCGACGCAGTGGCGGCGGCGATCACTCCGGCGACCCGGCTGGTCGCGATCTCACACGCCTCGAATGTCACCGGCGCGATTCAGCCGGTCGGGGACATCACGTCTGTTGCGCGCGAACGCGGCGCGTTGGTGCTGGTCGACGCAGCGCAAGTGTTGGGTCACTTGCCCTTCTCATACCGAGATTTGGGCGTCGATCTCGTGGCGGCGCCCGGGCATAAGGGACTGATGGGCCCGCTCGGCACCGGCTTGCTCTACATCCGGCCCGGGTTGGAACAGGAGTTGGCCCCGTTTCGTCAAGGCGGCACGGGCACCTCCAGCGATCACGATCAGCAGCCCGACTCGTTGCCGGAGAAGTACGAGTCCGGGAATCACAATGTGCCGGGTCTCATTGGTCTGGGGGCGGCGCTGCAATACATCGAGCGGACCGGGCTGGATCGCCTGCGTGTCCATGAGTTGGAACTCACAGGGCGGTTGCTCGCGGGGCTGCGTTCGATCGCGGCCGTCACCATTTTTGGGCCCGTCGAACCCGCTCAGAGGGTGGGCGTCGTCAGTTTCAATGTGGAGGGGTACAATCCGCAGGAATTCGCGACGCTGCTGGATAGCGCCTATCAGGTCCAAGTGCGGGCCGGCCTGCATTGCGCTCCGCTGATGCACCAGGCCCTGGGCACGCTTTCAGGCGGCGGCACGGTGCGGATGAGCGTGGGCGCTTTCAATACGCTGGACGAAATCGACCGCGCCGTCGAAGCGGTCCGAGAAATCGCCGCGGTCTGAGTCGCCGGCGACCCCCATGAAACCGGAATGGAATTCTGCGATGTCGGATGAACCGTGGTATGGCCAGGGCCTGCGTTTCGAATGCACTCAATGCGGCGATTGCTGCACGGGGGCGCCGGGCTTCGTGTGGGTCAATAAGGACGAGATCGAGGCCCTGGCGCGACGATTCGCCATGAGTGTTCCGGACTTTGAGGCGAAGTACGTCCGGACCGTCGGGATTCGCAAAAGCCTCGTCGAGTACGAGAACGGCGACTGCGTCTTCTTCGACGGCCAGTCCCGCGGCTGCACCGTGTACGAGGACCGCCCGCGCCAGTGCCGCACCTGGCCGTTCTGGGAATCCAACATCCGCAGCGAAGCCGCCTGGAAAGACACTTGCGAATCCTGCCCCGGTAGCGGAAAGGGCAAGCTCTATTCGATCAATGAGATCAACGAACGGCTCCGAGTGATCCGAATTTGACAATTGATTGGAGTTTGCTGGTAGGGTAGTCGATAACGAATGCACGCTTCGTCCGGCGGCGCAATCCGCTCTGGCCAGGCGTCGTGAAGTACGACCGCCATGACTTCAGTCGCTGAGAGTTAGTCGTTGCCTGACAACGACTTAGGTCAATTCAGCGGCTGCTTTGCGGGTTTTCACGACGCAAGTTCTTTGACAATCAAATGTTAGGCGGATAGTTCTGGCCCCTGGGGCCCGCTATCTTGCGACTGTAACTCGTTGAGTTACGCCACCGAACTGCTCTGGCCAGCTTGACACTAGTGCTTATGGCATTTACACTTGGAGCATGACCGGGAGATTTCGAGGCAAGCGGAAGTTACCCCGCAAGGCCTCTCTCGACAGGAGAACCGAGTCGTGACCAAGAAAGAGATTGTGAAGACGATTTCGGAAGAGATCGGACTCACACAATTGAAGACGAAGGAGATCGTCCAAAAGACGTTCGACGCAATCGTTGAGACGTTAGTCGACGAACGCCGCATTGAGCTGAGAAACTTCGGCGTGTTCGAAGTGAAGAAGCGTGCCGCCCGTAAAGCGCGTAACCCGCGAACCGGCACCAAAGTTCACGTCCCCGCCAAATTTGTAGTCACGTTCAAGCCTGGCAAAGAGATGGAAGAACGCGTCCGCGAGCTGGAACGCCAGGAAGCCGAGAAGGACGCCCGACGCGATGCGGAACTAGCCGCCGGAAACATGGGACACGGTACCGGGACCTACGGCGACAGCGGCTAACCACAAACCACAAATCAATCAAAACAGAGAGACCTGTCGACAGCCTGACGATCGCCACCTGGAAAGACAGGTGGCTAGATCTCGGCGACGACGGCGGAACCAAACATTTCAGTTTCTTGGCGCAAGCCAAGGGGACCGAACAACCTGCGAACGAACGAGCGACGGGCAAGGCGATTAGCGATCACCGCTAGCCGTCCCGCCGAGAACGATTCTCGGCGGCCGTGGCGACGGAACTGACGACTCAGGGAGGAGTTGTGTGATGCGCAATCTGCTCGCAGCAACGCTGTTGGCAATCTTCGTGGCCAGTTCCGTGGGCTGCATTATTCCAGCCTATTCCGGCGATCCGGCGCGTCGCACCCGACAGGCGCTCAATTCGTCTGAGGACTTGCGGATGTTCCTCGACGAGTGGGAGCGCATCTGGTTCCTGGACCAGCCGTCGCACTTGACGCCGTATCGTACGCACGGCGGTATCCTGTAAACGTGCTCTCCATCGCTGCCGCGCATCGGGCGCGGCGGCCCGCTTGGACGCCGCCCTGCGTTGCGTAAGTCGCATCGCTATACTAGATTGCGTGCGGCGTCCAACTCGTTTTCGGCGCCTTGGTGTCTCTCGCCCGCGCCTCCTCCTGTTGGCTTGCCCCGTGACTCGGGAAGTATCCGCGAACGTCGATCTTTCCGTGCGAGTGGGCCGCCTGGAATTGCCCAACCCGGTGCTGGTCGCTTCCGGCACCTTTGGCTACGCCCGCGAGATGGCCGGCCTGGTCGATTTGTCCCGGCTTGGCGGTGTGATCCCGAAGACCATCACCCGGCAACCCCGCGCCGGTAACGCCCCCTGGCGAACGGTCGAGACCGCCGCCGGGATGTTGAACTCGATCGGCCTCGACAACGACGGCGTCGAGGCTTTCATCGCCCATCATCTGCCGTACCTGGCCACGATCGGCGCCCCGGTGATCATCAGCATCGCCGGCCAGGATTACGACGACTTCGTCGGCCTGGCCGCGCGCCTGAACGGCCTCGCCGGCATTGCCGCGTTGGAACTCAACATCTCCTGTCCCAACGTCAGCCATGGCGTCGATTTTGGCACCGACCCGGAGATGTGCCGCCGCGTCATCCAAGGCGCTCGGGAAGCCTGCTCGTTTCCCGTGCTAGCTAAGCTGACACCGAACGTGACGCGCATCGCCGACATCGCCCGGGCCGCCGAAGCCGGCGGCGCGGACGGGCTTTCCGTGATCAACACCCTCCTCGGCATGGCCGTCGACTGGCGTCGCCGCCGTCCCGTCCTTGGCAACGGCATGGGCGGCCTCAGCGGGCCGGCGATCAAGCCGGTCGCCCTCCGGGCCGTGTACCAAGTCACCTCGGCGGTCAACATCCCGATCATCGGCGTCGGCGGCATCGCCACGATCGACGACGCCATGGAGTTCCTGGTCGCCGGCGCGACAGCCATCCAAGTCGGCACCGCGAACTTCTACCGCCCCCGGGCGTCGCTAGAGATACTGGAGGCCCTGCCGGCAGCGCTTGCTGAACTTAGGGCGTCAAGCGTCCGCGAGGTCGTGGGGACGATGAAGTTGAATGTCTAATGTCGAAATCCGAATGTCGAATGAAATCCGAATGTCGAATGTCTGAATGATTGGCGACCGACGTAGAAGCGAGTTCCTCCATTCGTCATTCCATCATTCGACATTCATTCGTCATTCGGATTTCGAAATTCGTCATTCGCCCCTTTGTCTCCAGCGACATCGAACTCAAGCCACGACACTTTTTCGAGCAAACCATGCGCGTTCTGTCCGGTATTCAGCCCACGGGTCGGTTTCACTGGGGCAACTACTTCGGGGCGATTCGCCAGTACATCGACCTGCAGCATGGCAATGAGTCGTACTACTTCATCGCCAATCTGCATGCGCTCACGACGGTCCGCGATCCCAAAGTGCTGGCACAGTACACGCTCGACGCCGCCCTCGACTTGCTGGCGTTAGGCTTGAACCCCGAGCACGCCGTGCTCTTCGTGCAATCGGACGTGCCCGAGGTTTCGGAGCTGTGCTGGCTGCTGATGACGGGCACGCCGATGGGCTTGTTGAACCGTTGCCACGCCTACAAAGACAAAGTGGCGAAAGGGCTCCCCGCCGACGCTGGCTTGTTCACGTACCCCGTGCTGATGTCGGCCGACATCCTGGCCTACGACGCCGACGTCGTACCGGTCGGCGAAGATCAGTTGCAGCATATCGAAGTCTGCCGGGACATTGCCGCGAGTTTCAACCATCACTTTGGCGAGACGTTCGTGATGCCCAAGGGAAAAATCCTGGAGGCCGCCGCCAAGGTGCCCGGCACCGACGGCGAGAAGATGTCGAAGAGCTACAACAACACGCTGGAAATCTTCGACGATCCGAAGGCGCAGAAAAAGAAGATCATGAGCATCACCACCGACTCCCGGCAGATGCACGAGCCGAAGGAGCCGGACGGCGATCACTTGTATCAACTCTTTTCGCTCTTCGCCACGGACGCCGAACGCGAGGAACTCGCCGCCACCTACCGCCGCGGCGGTTTCGGCTACGGCGACGTAAAAAAGCAAATCGCCGCTGCCGCGGAAAAATACTTCGCCGAACCCCGCGCTCGTCGCGCGGAACTCGCTGCGAATCCTAAAAAGGTGGAAGCGATCTTGGCGGACGGCGCTTCGCGGGCTCGCGCAAAAGCCTTACAAGTGCTCACGCGGGCGAAGAAAGCTTGCGGGTTGAGTTAGACAGGCTGCGCAGCCTGAATTTCGTCGCACTTCCGGTGGCGACGGACTATGCTGGCGAGAGCGTTGTCAGGCAAGCCTTACTTCAATGGGCCGGAATTCCAGATGCGACTGCGAACGATCCTAGCTGTATTTGTTTGTGGCTTCATCGCAGCATCCGGCGAATGCCGCGCTGAGTTGATTTTCACCAGTTTTACCAATGGGGCCGCAGCGATCGGCGCACTTGGCGCGACTCAGTCGGCCAACTTCGATTCGATCCAATTGGCTGGCCTTGCCTCCGTTCAGACGTCGCTTACTGATCCCGATCCTTTGCACCTGGGTGACGTGCGTCTGACCTCGTATATGACCTCGCATCCGGTTCCTGGCGGCTTCGGCGGGCATGGGGCAGAGGCATTCGAGATTGAATTGCGCTCGCCGACTGGCGGCAGCTATAACATGAGTGGACAGTCGACAATTCAGTTCGCAATTACCACCGCAGCCGAGTATCGCTTTGATGCGGTCGCAGCGATTGAAGGAGACGTTCCGCCGGACGCTCGAGTCCTTTTCGAATTAATCAATGCCGGACCGCAGGCGCCCATTAATTTGCGATTCTCAACACCGGGGGAGTCAGAAATCCGTCAACACCTCTTCCTGGAGGAAGGACAGTACCGGTTTTCCGCGCTGCATTCGATGTTCGACGACTTTGACCAATCAATTAGCGGCTCCGCTCGGCTTAAATTCTCGCTGCGCGAAGCCAGCCTTCCGGAGCCCAGGGCAATAGTTCAAGCGCTGACTCTGATGTTGACCTTTGCGTTTGCCTTGCGATGGCGAGGCGTTCTGGGGACAGCCTCTTAGTCAAAGTACGATTAGGAATTCCAACCGCAATGGACGCGGCCGATGGATGACAACCCGTACCGCTCCCCGCTGACGCACGGCGAATCGCTCGACGCACGGCGCGACTATCGGATGTCTCCGGCCGCCCGCCTGGCGAATACGATCGTCGGCGGTCTCGTGTTCGCACTGGGGCTTGCCAGCATTGCCCTGGGCATTGTCGCGATGAGTCAGGCGCCGCCATCCGGGCCGATCGAGGCGTTACCGCTATTTGCCTTCGCAATGGCCCCAGCGTGTGCGGGCGCGTATATCATCTACTGGGCCCGGTCACATCCGAAGACCGCCGAGAGCGACACCAACAACGAGCGCGATCGCATCATTTCGTAGCACGTCGTTGCAACGCCATCCACTCGATCAACTCCGGCTGCAAGAACGCCTGCTTCGCCGATTGAGCGTGCGTTAGACCGGTAAACTCGGTGTACAGCGGCTTGCCCCCCTTGGCCTGAATCGCGATCAACATATCGCGCGAATGGCTGGCGGCGATCATCTCGTCGTCGGCGCTGTGAAACGCCCAGCACGGGAGCCGCGCGAGTTTCTCCGCCTGTTCAGGCTGCCAACCGTGCGCGATCGGAACGATCGCTGCCCATCGCTCGGGATACGCAGCGCTCAGACTCCAGGCGCCTTCGCCTCCCATCGAGAAACCGGACAGGATGATGCGATCCGGGTCGATTGGAAATTCTTCCTGCACGCGATCAAGAATACGCAACGCGCGCTGGCCGCCGCTGCGTTCCGCTTGCCAGTCCTCGCCTTCGAGCGCCTGCGGGAAAATGGCGATCATCGGAAATTCCTTGTTCATTGCGCCCAACGCAGCGGGCAATCCCTGTCCCAGTTGGCGCTTGCCATCCGAGCCTTGAGCGCCGTCCCCGTGTAAGAACAAGATTGCCGGCAACTTTGCACCCGTCTCGACTTGTGACGGTTGGTAGACGACGTATTTGCTTGCGCCGAGCTTGGCGTCTTGGAATTCGAACGTGCGGAATCGCGAATCGTTGGCGATGCTGTCGCCGACAGGGCGAGCATCGCTAGCTTGCGTTGGCGTGCTTTTCGCAATCGCGGCCAATTCCTTCGCGACGGCCGCCATCTCGTGGGGCGGCAACGCGTTGTCCGCCGCGTCGACCAGCAACTCGACGGCCGCGTCGAGCAATTCATTCGGCGGCGGGCCGATCCAACGGCGGCGAATCACGCCGTGATGATCGATTAGGTAAAGCGTCGGATAGCCAAGAATTCTCCATTCCTCCGTAATTTGCGAGCCATTCGGCAAATGGTTTTGAATCGAAGGCCACGTCATTTGGTGCTCCTGCACCGCGGCGGTCGCCAACTCCTGCTCGTCATCGCAGTTCACGCCGACCAGCGCGAATTTGCGATCGGCAAAACGAGCGACGAGTTCCCGTTCGTGCGGCACCAATTGCATGCAGGGATAGCACCACGTGCCCCAGAAAACGACGAGCGTGGCCTCGCCTTGAAAATCCTTCAAGTGAATCTCGTTGCCATTCAAATCGACGCCATGCAAATCCGGCGCGGGCTTTCCGGTGGCTCGAAAGCGCAGCTCGGATACTTGCCGCTCGGCCAGGTCGCGGTAATTCTGTTCGATAGACAGATAGTCGTAGGGCGTTTCCCCGTCGAAGTCCGCGAGGAACTTCTCGAACAGCGCCAGGGCCTCCTCTTGGCGCTCCTCGCCGACCGACATGGCGAGTTGCG
>JALHLM010000294.1 GCA_022844585.1 Pirellulales bacterium
CAAATGCAGCGGGACGCCACTGAATCCTTTCATCACGTGCCAACAGCATCTGTACTGCTTCTCCCCAACTGAGTCAGCCGGCCAACCTAGAGCCCCACTTTGTGTCACCTCTTGCCGATAGAGGCCGTCATATTTGGAGTGAATTTGATTGGCTGCTCGCCAAACGCTCAGCAAAAATCAAGTCGAATCATGCCCGGCCCCAATTCATCGCGGTGATCGACAACTGCAGCGCCGTGGCGATCGAAACCCAGACCAGGTAGGGAACTTGGGCGATCGCCGCCCAGCGATAGTGCCGCCACACGGCGATCATCATCCAGATAATCGTGCCCCAGACGATGAGGATGTCCACGGCCGCCAGCGGCAGATTGCGCATCCCGAACTGAATGGGCGTAAAGATCAGATTCGCCACGAGGTTGATGGCGAACGGCGCCGCGGCCCGCCATGGAACTTTGCCGCGAAACGCCTGCAACAAGATGAACCCGAAGCTGACGAAGATGATCGGATAGAGGATTTGCCAGATGAGTCCGATGGTGGCCGGCGCCGGCGTCCAACCGGGCTTTTCGAGCGCGTTGTACCAGGCCATCCAGTCGTCCATCTGATTTTCCCACCGACTTCAATTACTTTCATGGGCGTACGTCGAGTACTCGTCGCCGCCAACGCATTCAACGATTTCCATTGGCTGACAACGCCGGCCGGCGAACTGGGTTGCGCTGGGCGGCCGGCGCAAAGCGATAGTGTGAAACGTACCACTCCTCGCCGCCGTACATGCCGAACATTTCCTCGCCAGCCAGGAATAGGAGTCGCCACTTGCGGAACCAGCGGGTGGCTCCGCGGCGTCCGTGCGTCTCGGCGAGAACATCAAGCAGTTCTCCGCGATGCCGTTCCATGTTCGCGATCCAGGCCGCAGCCGTGCGGGCGTAGTGCTGTCCGTTCCAGCGCCATTGCTGCTCTAACTGCATGCCGCCGCCGCACTCGGGCAGCCAACGGTCGCTCGGCATCATGCCGCCGCTGAAGAAATTGCGCCCCATCCAATCGGTGGCCCGCCCGTCGCTGAAAGCGTAAGCATATTGGCGATGACAAAAGATGTGCACGAACAGCTTGCCGCCAGGCGCGAGCCAGCTTGCGATTCGTTCGAACACGCGCCGGTGATTGCGCAGGTGCTCAAACATCTCGACGCTGACCACGCGATCATATTCGTCATCGGCCTCGAAGTCGTTCATATCCGCGGTGATCACGCGCAGACGCTCGGAGAAGCCTCGTCGCGACGCTTCCGCCAGGATGTGTTGTCGCTGGCTGTGAGAATTCGACACCGCCGTCACGCGCAGAGTTGCATACTGCTCCAACATCCAGAAGGTCAGCGAGCCCCAGCCGCAGCCTAACTCGAGTACGCGCTGGCCGTCTTCCAGTTCGGCGTGCAGCGACGTCTGCTGGAGTGCGGCCGTTTCGGCCTCCGCCAGCGTGGTCACGCCATCAGGCCAGTAGCAACTGCTATATTTCAAACGCGGCCCGAGCACCAGGCGATAGAACGCGGCAGGCACCTCGTAATGTTGTGCATTGGCCAACTCTGGCACATGGGCGATCGGGCCGTCCAGCGACTGATCGCGAAACTGAAGTTGCCGCAACGCGGTGGCTTCCGGCCCTCCTCGGTTGAGCGCGCGGAGTTGCGCGGCGCACAGGCGGCGGATCGCCAAGCGCACGAGCGGCAGCGGCGTCCACCCTTGCTCGACTGCGTCAATCAATCCGGCCGTAATGCTGTCACTGAGTGATTGAGCCATCGGATTCACGGGGAAACCAGGGAAAGAATGGGCTAGTGGAGCGCTGATATTCCCGATACGGTTCGCCGCGCGAACGTAGCGCCTGGGCCTCGGTGGGCGGAATTCCGGTCACTCGCAGAATGAAATACAGCATCAACATGGGCCAGAGGATCGTCACCCATCCTGCGGGCGCCCCGAGCGCGAACGCGACGTAAGCCCACCAGTGCAGCCATTCGAAAAAGTAGTTCGGATGCCGCGAATAACGCCAAATCCCTTCACGACAAACGCGGCCGCGATTGCTCGGATCAGCCCGAAAGGCCGCTAGTTGTCGATCAGCAATTCCTTCGCCAACAATCGCAACGAGCCAGATCCCCAGTCCCAGTCCGTCGAACCATCCCAGCGGATGCGTATTCCTTGCGGCAAGGAACATCGGGACGGCGAACAGCACGGCCCCGACCGCCTGGTATTGAAAGAACCGAAACAGTCGAGCTTGGGCTTGCTCGCCCCACTGGCGTTTGAGGTCGACGTAGCGGCCATCTTCCGGCTGGGTCGACACCCGCCAAAGAACGTAGCCGCCAAGTCGCAGCGCCCAGACTGCGATCAACGCGGCGACCAGGAGTCGGCGTTCCCAGGGCGCATCTCCACCGAATATCGCGTACGTCGCCCCTAGGACGCCCACGCCGAACGTCCACGCGACGTCGACGACGCCGGCATCGCCGGTGCGGCGCTGTACGAACCAGACGACCACCATCACGAGCGCCATCGCCAGCCAGCCGATGAGTAGCAACAGCCCAGCATTCATACGGCGACGGCCTCGCGCTCCGCCATTGCTCGTGGCAGGCGTTGCGCCTCAGGATGCAGCTCAGGCAGGCGGCACTCCGGCTTGGCGAACAGCATCTGCACGACGTTCACGCGGCGTTCCAGAAAGCAGGCCTCGCAGTAGGCGAAGTAGTAGTCCCACATGCGGATGAATCGCTCGTCGAAGCCCAGGCGACGCACCTGGTCGATGTTCTGCCAGAAATTGTTCCGCCAAGCGCGTAACGTGAGGGCATATTGCGGGGCGAAATCCTCCAATTGCACCAGTCGCAGGTCCGACGAACGTGTGGCCGCTTGCAGGAGCGCGGTGATCGACGGGAGGCAGCCGCCGGGAAAGATATACGTGCCGATGAAGTCGGCGCTGCGCGTGTGCGCGGAGAAGTCCTGGTCGCGGATCACGATGCCCTGGAGCAGCATGGCGCCGTCCGGCTTCAGCAGTCGGCCGCATTGCCGAAAGAACTCGCCGAAATAGCGATGCCCCACGGCTTCGATCATCTCGATCGAGACGAGTTTGTCGAATTGTCCCTCGAGGTCGCGATAGTCCTGCTTCAACAGCCGAATGCGACGGTCGACATTTGCCTTGGCGAAGCGTTCGGCGGCGAGCCGATACTGCTCGTCCGAGATCGTGGTGGTCGTCACTCGGCAACCGTACTCTTCCGCGGCATGTATCGCCAGACCGCCCCATCCAGTGCCGATCTCCAACAGATGATCGGAAGATTGGAGCCGCAACTGGTCGCAGGCGCGTTGCATCTTGGCGATCGAGGCCTCGCGCAATGAGTCGCCGGGATGCTCAAAAATGCCGGACGAGTAGCAGAGCGTGTCGTCAAGAAAGAGTCGAAAAAAGTCGTTGCCCAGGTCGTAGTGCGCGTGGATGTTGCTGCGCGCCATGCGGCGGGTGTTGGCATGCCACCAGCTTACGGCGCGAGCCAACCACTGCGCGGCGAGCGCCGCTCCCCGGTCCAGCCGCGAGGTCAATTCCATATTGCGGATGAAGATCCGCACGAGCGCGGTCAGATCGTCGCACGACCAATCGCCGTCGATGAGGGCTTCGGCCGCTCCCAGGCTTCCGCCCAGCGCCAGGCGGCGATAGCAGCGCGGGTTGTGAAGGGTTACGGTCGCGTGCAGATCGCTCTGGCCGTCGCCGAAGCTACGGCAAGACGCTCCGTCCCGCCAGGTGATATGGCCGCGTTCGAGTCGTTCGAGCGACCGGACGACGAATCTCTCAAACACGCGCTTCTCCTGACATGGCGGCGGAATCAATGACCGAACGATGTTTCGGATGCGGATGAAACGGGCAGCCCTTCCACCACAACCGCACCGCCTGCCAATAGATGGCGAGCGCCACGCGTTGGGTCTGCAGGGGATAGCGCCACACCAGCCGGCGCAGGTTGGCTGTCGACCAAGGCCGGCGCTGCAGTTGCAGCGTCGCTTGATGCACGCGCTCCGCCGACTCGCAGTTCTCGATGTCGACCGTCAGCGCTTCACCGGGCGGAGTGAGGCGCCAGCGGTAGTGCTGCGACATCGGCATGAAAGGGGAAACATGAAAGCGCTTCTCGATGGACTCGCTTAACCCGCCTGCGGCGAATTGGTCCGGCCGCAGCAAGTAGCAATGCCGCTCGCCCCATGGCGTGTTTCGCACTTCGGCGATGACGGCAGCAAGCGCGTCATTGTCGGCGCGGTGGCAAAAGAAAAACGACACCGGGTTCATCAGATAACCCCAGTACCGCGCCTGCGTGAGCAGTCGCACCGAACCGATTGGGGCATCAATGCCTGCTGCCGCAATCCGGTCCAAGACCGCATCCTTGAGAGGTACGCTCGGGTCGCCGAAGTGATCCTCGCGTCGGATCGTGGCCACGCCGCGACGGCCGGCCGACCACAGCCAGCTCCCGCGAAACGCCGTGCCCAGCTCATCCAGGTCGACCATCGGCAGTGCGATCGCGTACCAAAACTCATGCGGTACGGGCCGCAATCGGCGATGGCGCACCCAACCTTCGTAAATGCAGCTGTTCATCGGGGTCCGCTACCCCTTCATTGCCAGTACCGGCGCAGGCGTATCGCATGCACCGGGAGGAGACAGAAGTTTCGCGCAGACGGCCTCCGCGCTTCGGACGCCATCCTCGTGGAAGCCATTACCCCAATAGGCGCCGCAAAACGAAGTGCGATTCGGCCCGATAAATTCGTCGTGGCGACGCTGCGCGGCGCGGCGGCTGATCGCAAACACCGGATGGTGATACGTCAATTGCCGCAGGACGGCATCCGCACGAATTCCACCCACGTCGTTCAGCGTCACGCAGTAGTCGCGACGCGACGAAAGCCGCTGCAAGCGGTTCATATGGTAGGTCACCGTCGACTTCTCACGATGGCTGAGCGGAACACGGTAATTCCAACTCGCCCAGGCCCGCTTGAGTCTGGGCAGAACCGACGGATCGTTGTGGAGCGTGACCTCGTTGGCCTCGTAGCGAAACGCGCCGAGTACCGCCCGCTCCGTACGCGTGGCCTGATCGCCCAGAATCGATAAGGCCTGGTCGCTATGGCAAGCGAAAATCACGTGATCGAATAGCTCCATCTCGCGGTGCGGGAATCGTAGTTCCACTCCGTCGGGCTGACGATGCATACTCGCCACCGGGGAATTCAGCACAACCTCGCGGGGCAGCCGCCGTAGTAGCGCCTCGACATAACGCCGCGATCCGCCACGAATCACCCGCCATTGCGGGCGATCGCTGAGGGACAACAACCCGTGGTTGCGATAGAACTCCACGATGAACCGCATGGGGAAGCGGCGAAAGTCGTCGTGAGGACATGACCACACAGCCGAACCCATGGGCAGGAAGTATTGCTCGACAAACTCCCTGGAATAGCCACGGCAATCGAGGTAGTCGCCCACCGACCAGCGGTCATCCGCCTCCGCTTCGACCTCCTGAGACTCACGGCCGAAACGCAGCCAGTCGCGCAGCAACCGATGAAAGCCTGGGCGGAAGAGGTTCCGTCGCTGAGCGAAAAGCCCGTTCAGACCCGTACCGGCGTACTCTAGTCCGGAGCGGTCGCAGCGGACGCTGAAGCTCATGTCGGTCGGCTGCGAGGCAACGCCCAATTCCTCCAGCAGTCGGGTGAAACGCGGGTACGTACGATCATTGAAGACGATAAAGCCGGTATCGACGGCCACGATCCCCTGGGGTTCGGGCACATCGATCGTGTTTGTGTGGCCGCCGACGTAGCTCGCCGCCTCGAACACCGTCACGTCGTGCGCGTGCCGGAGGCGATAGGCACAGCAGAGCCCCGATACCCCCGCGCCAATGACCGCGATTCTCATGCAATTGCGCCGATCAGCCCCAAATGGCAGTCTTCCAGGGAGTTATAGGCGCGACAGTCCTACTCGCACAGTGCCTGGTGCGAGGTTTTTCGGGGAAAACTGGTCGGGCGAAGTGCACTCTCTGAAACGCAGGCTGCCGGGTAGCGCGCCACCACTTGCTGGGATACGCCAAATCAGAAGCTGCAAGGCGATCGAGGGATCGACTCCCGCGTCCAACACCAAGGCTTGAACGCCGTTGCCTTCAGCAGGCTCGCGTGACGTAGGTCTTCAGGATCTGATCACCAAACGCCGGAATAGGACGTTCAATCCTGGTTGGTCAGGCTTCGGCCCATCCGAATTCCCACCAGCCGCAGGCGACATCGGCGCTGTACTCAACGTCGCCCAATGGAAAATCGCGGCAAACTGGTCTCATCAGGTTCGAGATCATCAAGCCGTCATCGTCCAATACCTTGCGATTCTACGGTCGACCGAGAGTCTTTATGAAAAGCGTTGCTTCCGGCGTACTTGTGCGACAAGGGTTTACGTCGAAGGAACCTCGCTTTTCGACAGCGATGTGCCGGCCCTTGTGTCAAGCAATTCGCGCAGCACGCCCGCCTCACGCTGAATGTCGCCGATGGCGTAGTGACGCCGGGTGGTTTCCCAGGACGAATGCCGAAGTACGCGACCAATGATTGTTTGCGGTACGTTTGCCGCAAGTAAACGTTCGGCACATGAACGCCGCAGGTCGTGGGCACTCGCATACTTTGCAGGTCTGCCGGTGCGTTGGTCACCTGGGGCCACGATCACCTTGGCGGCCTTGCCGATGCGGACGATGATCTTGCTGACCCAATCGGTTGACGCACGTGGAAAGCGAATTGGCCTCCCATGTTTGAACGACTTGAAAGGCGCTCCGGTCATCGGACAAGCCATCGTTTCAGGTATTGAGGCATAAGTCGCTGACCAAGGAATTCGCGGTTCCCGGGCGTTACGGTTCGTCGGTGACGAGAACTCGCGCACAAATCTCCCAGTTGTTGTCGTTCAAAGTGAAGCGAATGCCGCAGGCTCTACGCGTGTGCCGACAGGCGTCTATTTGCCGTCAAAGCAGCTTTGGATGCCAATCTTCGTCAGATGCGGCGAAGAGTAAATCCAGGAGAGCGTTTTGCTCCATCGTGCGCGACGACGTCTGGACTGTTAAACCGCGTTCGCGGGCCAATTGGGCCAACTCGGAATCCCAGTGGGGGCTCGCGTAGCCGTGTTGACCGCCTGCTGTGAATACGCTCGCCACGCCGTCCGATTCACGGTCACGGCCGACGCGCAAGGAATCGAGGCCTGGCACTGATCGTGATGAGGGAGTGAAGTGCGCCAGGGCAAGGTCCGTGGCGAACGGTCTGTCGAGGGTTGGCGCGGCAACCATCGCCGGCACGTGCGTGACGCCCAGCGAGTACTCACCGCTGAGCGCACCGAATTCCGACGCCGTGACGCGCACCGAGTATACGCCTGCCGCCAGTGCGCCGCTGTTCAGGCTCGCGCTTTCACCGTCGGCGGTGGCCAGTAAGTTGCCGAGCGCATCGTACAACTCGATGTGCGGCACGAGTCCGTTGACAAACTCGCCCGTGCCCGTCGCCGCCGCGTTGGCGTTGAGAATCAGCGTCTCGCCGTCCTGAACCGTGACGTTGAACCAATCGGCCTCAGTCACGGGCGGCGAATCCAATTCGACGATGCCGTACAGCCATCCTCCAACACCGTAG
>JALHLM010000295.1 GCA_022844585.1 Pirellulales bacterium
GCGCTACCTCTCGCGGAGCGAGAGGGCTACATTTACGAACGGCCAAACATTCCGCTACAATAGCATCTAGTCAAATGTATACCAGTGTGACGGGGAACCGAGGCCATGCGTCATGGCGCAAAGATCGATCCGCCGAACCGGTTCGAGAAGTCGTGCCGCGAGGCTGATTTCGAGCAGCTCGAAGGGGACACGGAATACGCCAGCTCGCTCGATTCGCGCCCGGTCGAGTACCTGACCGACGCCTCGCGCAGCATCGTCTCTGAAAACGACTCGCCCGACATTCCGTTTCGGTACAGCCTCAATCCGTACCGGGGTTGCGAGCATGGCTGTAGTTACTGTTACGCCCGGCCGACTCACGAGTATCTGGGGCTGAGCGCGGGTCTCGACTTCGAAACCAAGATTGTGGTCAAGCACGATGCGCCGGACCTGTTTCGCGAATTCCTCGCTCGCGACGCCTGGCAGCCCGAGGAAATCGTCTTCTCGGGCGTCACCGATTGCTACCAGCCGGCCGATCGCAAGTTTCGGCTGACACGGGGCTGCCTTGAAGTGGCGCTCGAATGCCGCCAGCCAGTCGGCATCATCACCAAGAACGCGCTGGTCTGCCGCGACCTGGACTTGCTACGTGAGATGGCGGCGCTGAAATTGGTTCACGTGAATCTCTCGATCTCCACGCTCGACGCGGAACTGGCCCGCGCGATGGAGCCACGAACCAGCATTCCGGCGGCCCGCTTGCGGTCGATCGAAACGCTGTCCCAGGCGGGCGTCCCCGCGCGTGTCATGGTCGCCCCCATCATTCCCGGCCTCAACGATTCCGAGATTCCGGCCGTGCTCGCTGCGGCGAAAGACGCCGGCGCTACTTCGGCCGGTTACACGCTATTGCGGCTCCCGTTCACTGTCGCCCCCGTCTTCCAGGAATGGCTCGTGCGAACGCAGCCGCTTAAGGCCCGAAAAGTTGAGGGGCTCATTCGTGAAACTCGCGACGGCGCGCTCAGCCAATCGAAGTGGGGCGAGCGGATGAAAGGGACCGGTCCCATCGCCGAGCAGATTCGCAAGTTGTTTGGCGTCTTCACGCGCAAGCTCGGCCTCAACAGCTTTCTTCCCTCGCACGAGTTCAGCCAGTTTCGCCCGCCTGTGAATCGTGAGGGGCAGATGCGGCTGTTTTGATGTAGTCATCTCGCCGCGCTTCCTCTCGCGGAGCGAGAGGGCTACATTGCCGCTCCCAACTGCCTGCCTTCGAGAGTATAATAGGAGGCCGTTCATCTTCATCTATCGTCGCCGTGGAGTCCCTGCAATGCGCGTGTCGCTTGTGAATCAAATTCTCCTCCTCGATCGAACAATTTGGATTTGCATTGTTGCTGCTCTGCTTGCAAGCCAATGGCAGAAGTCCGCCAGAGCCGAAGACCCCATCGAACCGAAATTCCTCACCAACATCAAGCAGTTGACGACCGGCTTCGAGAAGGCGGGCGAAGGGTATTTCTCGCCGGATGGCAAGACGATCATCTATCAGGCGGTCAGGAAGGAGTACCCCTTCTATCAGATCTACACGCAGCCCTTGTCGGGCGGGCAGCCGAAGCTGATCAGCACCGGGCGGGGGAGAACGACGTGCAGCTACTTCTCGCCGGACGGCAAGGGAATTCTGTTCGCGTCGAGCCACCTCGATCCCAAGCTCGGTGAAACCGAGGCGGCCGCGCTCCAGCAACAGGCCGACGACAAGGCCAGCGGTCGTCGCCGCCGCTACTCTTGGGACTTCGATCCCTACTCCGAAATCTTCGCGGCCGACTTGGATGGCCAAAATCTGCGCCGCTTGACGAACGCCCAGGGTTACGACGCCGAAGGCGCGTACTCCCAGGACGGCAAGTTGATCGCCTTTTGCAGCGACCGCGACGGCGATCCGGACCTCTATGTCATGGACGCCGACGGCGGCAACGTGCGCCAACTCACCAACGCGCCGGGCTACGACGGCGGACCGTTCATCTCGCCGGACGGCAAGTGGGTCGTCTTCCGCAGCGACCGCAAGCAGAAAGATTTTCTGCAAATCTACGTGATCGGCATCGACGGCGAACACGAACGCGCGCTGACCGATAACGTCGGCGTCAACTGGGCCCCGTATTGGCATCCCTCGGAGCCGTACCTGATCTGGACCGGCGCCGATCACAGCGACCCCAACGCGCGACCCAACTACGATCTCTGGCTGATGAAATACGAAGTCGCCGCCGACGGCATCCATCCGGGCCCGATCACCCACATCACCGACAACGCTGCGGCCGACGTGCTGCCGGTGTTCTCGCCGGACGGCAAACAATTGATGTGGACGAGCAACCGTACCGGCGACCGGGAAAGCCAGTTGTTCATCGCGGACTTCGTGCTGCCGTAGTCTTCTCCGAGAATTCACCACGGAGTCACGGAGACACAGAGGGGAGAATGAGCGGGGAGATCCAGATTGAACCGCGGAGGGGCTGCGACGCAGAGAACGCGGAATGTCGAATGTCGAAATCCGAATGACGAATGAATGTCGAAGCTCGAATGACGAATGCCTAATTCGCAAACGAACAATACGAAACAGTTAGACATTCGACATTCGGGCTTCTTTCGTCATTCGGATTTCGACATTCGTCATTCACACCTCTCCGCGTCTCCGCGGTGAAAAAAGGTTTCTCACCCCTGCGCGAACGAATACCCCGGTTGGCCGTCGAAGTTGCAGAGGTGTTCGGTTTTGCAGAAATCGATGCCGGCATTCGCGGCGCGATCGAGCAGGGCTACGATTTGGGCGTGCGCGACGACGCCTCGGCCTGGCGCCAGGTAGCGGCAGCACCAGTGGTCGGTGCAGAAGGTTTCTGAGAAGCCTTCCGGCCAGATCTTCACGCCGCGATTGGAAACCATCGTCAGTTCCAGGCCTTCGCCGCTGAGCGATTTCATCTTCGCGGGCAGTTCGGTGCGATCAGCGTTCGGCCAATCGATAAAGAGATCGACACCGACCAGGTCTTTCTTCGGGCCTTTGCTGGGATCGAACTTCGGCGTTGCGACCTGAATCGGAGCGCCGGCCACGTACTGCACCGGGCGCAGCTGCTGCGGATTCTGACCGAGGCGCTTCACGACTTCCGCGGCGAATTCCTTGGTGCCGACTTTTTGCTTGCTGTATTGCTCGGTGAACACGTCGTAGGTGTGCATACCGTCTTCCAGCGTCCGCAGCCAGGCGTTGTGGACGCGCTCGGCAATGTCGGTCTGGCCGATGTGAACCAGCATCATCACCGCGCCTAACAACAGGCCGGAAGGATTTGCAAGATTCTGCCCAGCGCGGCGCGGGGCGCTGCCGTGAATGGCTTCGAACATGGCGACGTGCTCGCCGATGTTGGACGAGCCGGCCAGTCCCACGGACCCGGCGATTTGCGCCGCCACGTCGGAGAGGATATCGCCATACAGGTTCGGCATCACGACCACGTCGAAGGCCTCGGGCGTATCGGCCAGCTTGGCGGCGCCGATATCGACGATCCAATGCTCGTTCTGAATGTTCGGGTATTCTTTCGCCACGTCCTCGAACACCTTATGAAACAGTCCGTCGGACAGTTTCATGATGTTGTCTTTGCTGAAGCAGGTGACCTTCTTGCGGTTGTTCACGCGGGCGTATTCGAACGCGTACCGGCAGATACGCTCGCAGCCGGGTTGCGAGATCAGCTTCAGGCTTTGCATCACCTGGGCGGTCTGGCGATGCTCGATGCCGCCGTAGGTGTCTTCTTCGTTCTCGCGGACGATCACCACGTCCATTACCGGGTGCTTGGTCTCGACGAACGGAAAGTACGACACGCACGGCCGGACGTTCGCGTACAAACCGAGCGACTTGCGGACCGTGACGTTGAGGCTCTTGAAGCCGCCCCCTTGAGGCGTGGTGATCGGGGCCTTGAGAAAGACCTTCGTGCGCCGGAGCGACTCCCAGCTTTCCGGAGCGATGCCCGAAGTGATGCCGCGGTGGTAGACCTTCTCGCCAATCTCGATTTCTTCGATCGCCAGCCGGGCGTCGGCCTCACGCAGGATGGTCAGCGTCGCGTCCATGATCTCCGGGCCAATGCCGTCGCCACGCGCCACCGTAATCGATTGAGTGCCAGACACTTGCGCAAGCTCCTCGGGATAGAAACCACCGGCCGCACTCGCCCCACCGGGGCGAGCAAAAGAGTCGAGTCCGCATTATTGTCCACCGGGTATCGGTGTCAATCGCCGGAACTTGGCAGAACGCGCGAATGGAGCGGCGTTTTCGGAGCCCTGAATGACACTAGCCCGACGCGCAAGCGAGGGGGCAAGGACGTCGATCTGCAGTTAGCGTGTACTCCAGTTCAACGTCAACTCCCCCTCGCTTGCGCGTCGGGCTAGTGTCGACGTTTTCACTGTGGCAGTTACCCGCCGAAGATGCCGAGAATGGCGTCGGCCATGGCGCTGTTGACGCCCATTTCGCTGTTCCAGGCCCACATGTTGCGCGTGATGTCGATCATCATCATGCCGCACAGGCAAAGGAACAAAACGCAGAACGACAGGCTAACGATCTGTAAGCCCGAATACCCCGCCTCGCGCATCACCGGGGCCGCGGCCTGTGCCGAGCCGCTGGCGGCCATGCCGAACGAATCGGTCGGCATCGGGCCGACCGGCGTTAGACCGCCGGAGGTATCTTCTTCCAGCATGCCGCCATCGGTGAAGTCGGCGGAATCGGAATCGATGACGATCACCTGCGAGCCGCTGGCGTCGTCGTCGTCGCCGCCGTCCGCCGACGGCGTGAGCAAGAACTCGTCGTCCGCCACCAGCTTCGCGCTGGAACCTTCGTCGAGGGTCAGGTCGTCGCCGGCGAGATCGAAGTCCTTACCCGAGGAACCGGTCTTCAAATCCAGCGGGCCGTCCAAGGAGAGGCCGCTGTCGGCTGGGCTGCCGAGCGAGATGCCGCTATCGCCTGGGCTGAGCGTGATGTCGCTGGCGCCGGGGCTCGTGAGGACGAGGTCATCATCGTCGTCGTCCATCGCCGAAAGATTGATGCCCGAGTCCGCGCCTCCCTGGGAGGGCGGCGAAAGGTTCAACGCGCTCCCCAGGTCGAGCCCAAGGTCCGACGCGCCGCCGAGGAGCAGATCACTCCCCGGCTTCGCGGGCATGGGCTTGGTGAGTTGGAGATCGCTCTCTTGAGCGAAGATCGAGATGTCGCTCCCTTCCTGCGCGGCGCGGCCGCCCGCGGGACCGATCACCGTGGCCGAGGTGCCGGGGCCGGACTCGCCGAGTTCCACTTCGCTCAGCAGGACGATATCGTCACCGTCGTCGTCGGCGGCCAGGTCGATTGGCAAATCGGTGAGATCGCCCGAATCTTCCGTGTTCCCTTTGGCGGGAAAGAGCTTCGCCTTGGCGCGCTCGATTTCTTCCGGCTTGTATTTAAACGAGGCGCCGTCGCGGAGGCCGTTGACCTCGTACTTCTGCGTCAGTTCGCGGAGGTGCTCGGCGCTGATCCCGAGTTGCGAAGCAGCTTCGTCCATCGACAAGAACTTACCGGCCATGCTCGTTCCTCTCGTGGTGCGATGCCCGCGAGCGAGACGTGGCCGGCGACGATGCCTGACCCCGATCTACCGCCCTTGGACTTGAATCCGCACCTCGCGCGCTTTGGGCGCGACGCTGTTGTAGTCCTCTAATTGCAGATCCCACTGCAGGTTCCGCACGCTCATGAGCGTGGTTTGTCCGCTCTTGAGATCGACGTGATATACGGCCATCGCCCGCGTGGCGGGATCGACGACCGTGAACATTTGCAGGCCGTCCTGTGGCGGCGAAGCGATGGTCACCAGGCCTGGGGAAGCTGACGCCGTGACCGGCGCGGCAGTCGGAACGCCTCCGACGGCCGGAACCCCCAAGCAAGAACCCGCCAACCACCCCAACACGACCATGGTCGCCACGACAACCACACGCATAAGTCACCTGGAACTTACGAGTTGCGGAAGCACGCGGCCTAAGAACCTTATTCTAAGGCCGGCAACTTCCATTTCAAGAAAAAACGCCTGCGGAGCCTGTACGGCCGCCGGAGTCGGGGAGCGTAGTGAAACTGCCCGACCGGGGCAATGCGATTTCGATCGCCAAAGTGCGAACCGGGACCTGCTAACGACTGTCCAGAGCGGCACTTACGCCACGTGCCACGGTCCGCGGGCCGGTCGGTGGCATTTCCCTTTCCGCCTGCTAGGATGTTTCCCCATGAGCCAACATTGGATCGCCGATCGTACGCAATTGTTCGATAGCTCGGGCATCCGCAAGGTTTTCGACCTGGCGGCCAAGATGACCGACCCGATCAACCTGTCGATCGGCCAGCCCGATTTCGACGTCCCGGAGCCGATTAAGTCGGCCGCCAAACGGTCGATCGACGCCGGCAAAAACGGGTATGCCCCCACGCAAGGGATGGCCCCATTACGGGAAAAGCTCCAGGGACAGGTCGATGCCCAGTACGGCCATGCCGATCGAAAGCTGCTGGTTACGAGCGGCACCAGCGGGGCGCTGACGCTGCTGATGTACGCCGCGGTCAATCCCGGCGACGAAGTGATTCTGTTCGACCCGTATTTCGTCAGCTACGAGCCGCTCGTGAAACTGGTGGGCGGGCGCTGCGTGATCGTCGATACGCATCCGAATTTCCAGATCGACGTGAACAAAGTTCGCGAGGCGATCACGCCGCGGACCAAATTGATTCTGTTTAATAGCCCGGCCAACCCGACGGGCGCCGTGGCGACGGAACAAGTCACGCGTGATCTTGCGGCGCTGGCGGCCGAAAAGAATGTCCTCCTGGTGAGCGACGAGATTTATAGCCGTTTCGCCTTCGACGCCGAGTTTGTCTCGCCCGCCAAGTACAACCCCGCGACGCTGGTCATCGACGGGTTCAGCAAGACCTACGGCATGACCGGCTGGCGGGTCGGCTATGTGCATGGCCCCAGCGCGCTCGTCGACGGCATGACCAAGCTACAGCAGTACACGTTCGTCTGCGCCCCGCAACCGTTTCAATGGGCTGGCGTCGAGGCCTTGGACTTCGAAATGCAGCCGTACATCGACGCTTATCGCAAGAAGCGCGACTACGTCGTCGAGCAACTTTCCCGCGACTACGAACTGGCCACGCCCGGCGGGGCGTTTTATGCTTACCCGAAAGCCCCGCGCGGCAGCGGGTCGTCGTTCGTGGAAGAAGCGATCGCCAACCAACTGCTGGTGATCCCGGGCAGGATTTTCAGCCAACACGACACCCACTTCCGCCTCTCCTACGCGGCCAGCGACGCCACGATCGAGCGCGGGATGGAAGTGCTCAAGAAACTCGCCAAACGCAGCAGCTAGATGCGCATGAAGAAATACCGTCACTAGCCCGATGCGCCAGCGAGGGGGAGTAATCGCCGTTTGGTGTTCGACGTTTACTCTCCCTCGCTGGCGCGTCGGGCTAGTGTGAGTGATTCGGCGAGAAACACTTTGATCGAAAGCCTACTTTACTCCTACTCTCCCTTACTCCTCCAAACTCCTTTCCCCCATGTCCACCAACGGCGCGCTCAACAGAAAACTTCGCATGGCTTTGGTCGGTGGCGGCCAAGGCGCTTT
>JALHLM010000296.1 GCA_022844585.1 Pirellulales bacterium
CAAAGCCAGCCGAGCCGCTCAAGAGTTTCGGCAACCGGCGGAAAATCCCAATCGCCGCGAAGAGTCGCGCAAGCGAGCAGCCAAAAAAACGGCCGCCATCCTCCACCTACTTACTACTTCACCTACTCCCACCTACTTCCCCGTCATTCATCCCCAAAAATCTTCGTGTTCTCTTCCTTCGTCACCGGCGATTGCATGTCGGCCGTCAGCAGTTTGACTTGCAACCGGGCGTCGCCGGCTTCGAGCGTCTTGGCCGTCAATTGAAGTGTGACAGAATCGCCCGGGGCGAGCGTGGGGATTGGTTCGAAGACGACCTTTTGGCCGGCGATTTTGTGCCGGACCGGTCCCTCGGCGGCCACAAGCTGCATTTCGACCGGCAGCAGGGCCACGATTTCCACGTCCGACGCGGCCTTGGTGCCGCCGTTTTTGACGACGATCTCATAGGCCGCTTCGCCGCCAATCTCGACCGGATCGGACAAGTCAATCACCTGGAACTCGACGGCCGCCAGCCCCTCGACGAGGATCGGCTGCTCCTCGATGTCTTCCAGTCCGCGTTGGGCGCGGCCTTCGACTCGCAGAACATGCTCGCCTGGCTTGGTCGGCCGCGCGGTGACGGTGACGTTCCCCATCTCGTTCGGCGGCAACTCGTCCAGCAGCCAGTAGACGGCCCGAGTTTGCGGGTCGTACTGGCCGGCGCTATCGGCGGAGACGAACTCCATGCCGGGCGCCAGGAAAGTGACCAACTCGATTTCCTTCGCCGGCGCGGTGCCCGGGTTCGAAACGGCCAAGGTGTAGGTCGCATCGCGATCGAGGAACCGGCGGCGCGGGCCCTGCATCTCGACCTTCAGTTCCGGCGCGACGACCGCAATCGCGGTCCGTTGTTCCACTAGGATGTCGCCATCCGCGCGGACCAAGACCACGTTCGTGGCCTCCATCGGTTTCACGGCCGAGAGCGTTAGCGGCAGTTCCTTCGATTCGCGCGGCTTGAGCGTCCCGACGCGATATTCCAACGACGCTCCGGCCGGATGCTCGAATCCGGCCGGCACAATTTCTTCCAAGATCACGCCGGTGGCCACGCCGGTGCCGGTGTTCGTGACGCGGACGAAGAGCTGCGCTCGTTCGCCGGACAGCACGCTCTTCGGCGCTTCGACGGCCAGTTCCAATACGGGCCGCGTGACCAGCGTGCGAACGGCGGCGTCGGCACTGAAGAAAACTCGCGCGACGCTGCCGATTTCTCCTTCGGTCCGCGGCGTGACTCGCATCTGGACCGTGATCTCTTCGCCGGGCGCCAGTGTGCCAAGCGACCAGACGAGCTCGCCGTTTGGCCCGGGAGCAATCCGCGGTTGGGTGGCGACCAGGTCGGCGCCTTGCGGCGAGACGTCGTGAATTTCCACATCATGCGCCGGCGCATCGCCGACGTTCTGCACGCGAATCTCGTAGGCGGTCTCGATGCCGAGCTGCACTTCGGGCGGCCCAGTCTTGTGAATGACGAGCGCGGCGCCTTGTTCCTTTTCGAGTTCCGGATCGCCGGGCACGCCGGCGCTCACGGCGCCGGATTGCAATCTTGTTGCCCGCGGCGCTGTGGTGACGGTCGGCTCGCTTGCCGCTTCGCTCGTGCTCGGCGCATCGGCGACCGGTTGGTCTTCCCAACGCCGCGGTTCCGCTGGCGTGGGCTCGAATTCGTTGGCGTTGCCTGGTTCGTCGCTTGGCGCAGCCGCTATCTCGCGCGGCGCGACAGGCGTTTCTTCGGTCGCTGGCGCTTCGCTCTCTACTTCGGCGATCGGCTCTTCCTGCGATGGCTCGTAAGGCTGCGCGACGGCAGGTTCTTCGGTCACCACTGGCTCGTGCGGCGCTTCCGACTGCTCGCCTTGCCACTCGGAGTAACGATTGTCGGTCGCCGGCGCCGTCACCTCTGGCGCTACCTCGTCGGCCGGAGCAGCGTCGTTGGCTGCCTGAAACGGCGTGTTGTTGTCGAAGGTCGTTTCGGCGTCCTCCACGGGCGTGACCGGTGCGAGATTCTCCGCGGCCTCGTTGATGAAATTGCCGGCTTCTTCGACAGCCTCGGTCGCGGCCGCTTCGATTTGCTCTTCGGCCTGGCGATAGTCGGCGTAACGATCTTCAGCGGGCGGCGCGGCGACGAATTTGGCCGTGGTTTGAAACGGATCTTCCTGGGAGACCTGCGCCGCGCCTTCGTTGACGGCTTCTTCCGCCGCGGCCATTAATTGCGATGCGCCATTCTTGGCCGCCGCGGTGAGCTTCTTACTTTCGTCCTTCGCCGCCGCGATTTTATCCGGCGTAGGCGTAGTCTTTTTACCCCAGTACTGGGCCGCCTTCACGCCGATGAGCCCCAAGATCACGACGCCGGAAACGACGGAGACCCGGATCAGGATTCGCTTCATCCCTGCGTTATCCATAGCGCCCACCCATTGGCGGCCATCAGCCGCGATGATCGGTATTTCATGCCCCGGCGCGCGGATGCGCCTTCCCTGGCAATCCTGCAATGCGCCTAGGTAACAGATGGGCGAAATCGAGAGAAGATCAATTACGCATCGCCGGAAAGCTGGGAAGCTTCGGCAAACTGCGGTCGGCTAAAACCCAAGCCAGGTTCCGACCTGATAGGTCAGTAGCGCGCCGACGTAAGCCAGGGCGGTCATGTAGCCGAAGGTGAATGCCGGCCAGCCCCAGCTATTCGTTTCGCGCTTGATCACCGCCAGCGTCGCGGCGCATTGCGCGCAGAGGGCGAAGAACACCATGATCGACAGCGCCACCGGCACCGTGTAGATCGGGCGATCGGTCCCGTCCCAACGGGCGCGGCTCAAACGTTCGCGGAGCGTGGATTCCTCGGCCTCGTCGCCGACGTTGTAGATCACGCCCAACACGCCGATCACCACCTCGCGGGCCGGAAACGAGGCGATCGCCGCCGCGCCGATGCGCCAGTCCCAACCGAGCGGTTTCACGACCGGCTCGATCCACTTGCCTGCCTGGCCCAGATAACTCCGCTGCTGGTAGAGCGAAAGCACTTCGTTGTCGATCTCCGCGAGCCGCTCTTCGGCGACTGTTTTTTCGTCACCCGTGCCAGTCTCCACGGCAGCTTCGAGGCGCGCGCGTTCCGCGGCATACGGGCCTTCAACCGCGGCCTCGTCGCGCGGAAAATAGCTGGCCGCCCAAACCAGCACGCTCACCGCGAAGATCACCGTCCCGGCGCGTTGAATGAACGCCCAGCCGCGCTCGAACATGCGGTAGAGGACGCCGGTGATCGAGGGAAATTTGTAGCTGGGCAATTCCATCACGAAGGGCGGCGTCGCCCCGCGCAACAAACTGCGCTTGAGCACGAGCGCCACCAGCATCGCCGCGACGATGCCGAGCAGATACATCGCGAACATCGTCAATCCGCCCAGCGACAGCGTTCCGAACAGATACGTCTTCGCCGGCAACATGCCGCAGAGCAGCGTGTAGACCGGCAAACGGGCGCTGCAACTCATCAGCGGCGCGACCAGGATCGTCGTCAAGCGATCGCGACGGTTTTCGATCACCCGCGTCGCCATGATGCCGGGCACCGCGCAGGCGAATGACGACAGCAGAGGAATAAACGACTTGCCGCTCAGACCGACGCGCGACATGAGCTTGTCCATCAGGTACGCGGCGCGGGCCATGTACCCGCAGTCTTCGAGAATAGCGATCAGGCCGAACAGGATCAGAATCTGCGGCAAGAACACGACGACGCTGCCAACGCCGCCGATGATGCCGTCGACGACCAGCGACTGCAGCGGGCCTGCCGCCATCCGTGAACCGACCAGTTCCTGCAACCAACCTTGCGCCGCTTCGATCCCGCCCATCAACGGATCGGCCCAGACGAAAATCGATGAGAATAACAACATCATCGCCAAGGCGAAGACGAGCGTTCCCCAGACTCTGTGGGTGAGAATGCGATCGATGGCGTCGCTGCGCGTGGCGGGCCGCCGCGCTGGCCGGGCCACGACGCCGTCGATGATGCGCCCAACCCAACCGTATCGGGCGATGGCCTCGACGGCTGGCACTGGCAATCCGGCCGCGGCCAGGCGCGCCCGGGCGTCACTGAGCAATTGCGTCAGCGCCGCGTGTTGCTCGCCGCCCAGCACGCCTTCGAGGTAGTCGCTGGTATCGAGCAGCAACCGCTCGACGAGATAGCGCGGCGTCGGTGCGTCCGTTTCAAGCTGCGCGGAAAGCTGTGTGACTTCGCGCTGAAACGCTTCCGGAAACGGGCTCTCGCGCTCCGAGCGCGGTTGTTCGACCGCGGCCGCGAGCGCGCTGGCCAATTCTTTCAAGCCACGACGTCGATTCGCCTGCACGGGCAGGACCGGGATGCCGAGTCTTCGCGCCAACTCTTGATGATCGATCGCAATCCCACGCGTCGCGGCGACGTCGGTCATGTTCAGCGCCACGACCGTCGGCAGACCGAGTTCCAGCGCCTGGCTGACCAGGTACAGATTGCGCTCCAGATTCGAGGCGTCGACGATACAGAGGATGGCGTCCGGCGCCGGCGTATCGGCGCGGCGTCCGAGCAGGACGTCGACGGCCACCATTTCGTCCGGCGAGCGCGGCGCCAGGCTGTAAGTGCCCGGCAGATCGACGAGTGTGAAGTGCCGACCGGCGTGGTTCAACTGCCCGGTCTTGCGTTCGACCGTGACGCCGGGATAGTTGCCAACGCGTTGCCGGACGCCCGCCAGCGCGTTGAACAGCGTGGACTTGCCGGTGTTGGGATTCCCGATCAAGGCGACGGTGATCGCGGCGGTGGTCGGCATAGCGCGACGCCATTCAGGACGGCGGACGGATGGGGACGCGGCACATGGCTGGCCGGTCGTGCCGCGGCACTGCGAAACCTCGCAAACCCACCGCGACCGCCTAGGCTGGCGGGGTGAACTGTTAGTTTAGCAGGCCGGGAGGCGGCTGGGGAGCGTGGGGCGGAGCGAGTCGGTGACATCGCCAGAAAGAATTGGTGAATTCCGCACTAAAGCGCCTACGCTGGTTCCGCCATCTCTTCGAAAACTAAGATAAATGACCGCGTCGTGCCATTCTTGGTGACCGGTACAATCTCCACAAGCTTGTGACCGTACCTTGCTGTCACAGATTCCCGCAGTTTGACAAGTGTCTCTGCCTCTGTGTTCTCCATCATTACGTACGTCAAAACGTATTGTGGCATTTTAACATCCGTTTCTTACCCAGTAGATCGGAACGCGCCCGATTCTAACCTCCGACGAATGGAAATGCCTACTCACGCCCCTACTTCGCCACGATCTCCAACCAGGCGTCGAATGGCACCTGGTCGCCCAATGGCGCGGGGCCCTCTTCGACGAGCACTTCCAACCGGTTGCGAGGTTGGAGTTGATCGGTAATGTCGAACCGCTGGGCAGCGTGTGCTGCGTCCACGACGTGGGCTACCGAATCGTTCAGCCGCCACGACAGGATGCCGACGCCAGGTTGCAGGCAGAGCCACACCCGCGCTCCGGATTCGAGACCCGTGGGGCGTCCGAAGCGGCGGGTCCAGCGCGTGGCTTGGGAACCTTCGATCGGTTCCGCATCCCAATGGCCGCGCAGGCGAATGACATGTGGCTCGCTCATGCTGCGCGATTATAGCGTGCCGGCAGCGATTCAGCGGGTGCGCCCATGGCGGCGCGGCGGCGTTGTATCAGTGGCCGCGAGCTGCGCGAAGACGGCGTCGGTGGCGCGCGTGTTGGCCGCGACGCGCTCGATCAAGCGACTCGGCGCCGTGGGCGCTGCCGCTGGAGTTACCATGCTTGGCGCGCCGCCTCCACCCGATTCGCCGAAATGGTTGCGCACGAGATTCAAGTCTTCGATATTCACCACGTCGTCGCCATTGGCGTCGCCGGGCAAAGGGCCGACATAGCTTTGCCACTCCTCGTCGCCGCGGGACACGCCGAAGTAGTTGCGGACATTATTCAAATCTTCGATGTCAACGCGGTCGTCGCCGTTGGTGTCGCCGGGGCGGAAGCGCACGGAGATCGTCGTTTCGACCATCGTCGTGCCACCGTCGTCGTCGGTGACATGCAGCACGACTTGATAGTCCCCCATCTGCTGGGGCGTGAAATGCAGCTCGGCCTCTTCGCTGGTCGCGACGACGTTGCCATTGCGCAACAATTCCCAGGCATACACAAACGTGTCGGCGCCGGGGTCGGTCACCGCGACGGAAAGAATCAATTCTTGCAGAGGCGTCGGTTCGAGCGGCGTCACGACGATCTCCGCGGACGGCGCTTGATTGGCGACGTTCACGGTGAGTGCGGTCTCCGCAACGCCAAGATCATCGTCGTTGACGGTGAGCTTGATTGCATAGTCGTCTGTGCCCGTGTCCGTGGGATTGTCGTCGGCGTAGGTGTGCGTCGTATTGAACGCCCGACTCAGCGGGTCAACCGTCACTGATTCGATTTGGCCGTCGCCCCAGTCGATGGAAAGCGTGAACACGTCATTCAGGCCAGGATCGACGATGACGCCGGTTACCGTCACGCTCGCACCTTCGACGATCGCGTTGGCGGAAAGCAGCACGTCGGCAAACGTCGGCGCGACATTGCGTACCGTGACCGCGGCGGGCGTGAACTCCTCGCCCAAATCGTCGTCGGCGACCGTGAACGTGAAATGCGTGAGGTCTACGTCGGTATCGCTCGGATCGTCGTCCGCATACGTATGGGTGACCTCGAAAGTGCGCGTGATCGGATCGATTTCGACGAGTTGCTCGACGCCGTCCGCCCAAACGAATAGCAGCGTATGCGTGTCGTCCGCGCCGGGATCGTTGACGCGACCGGTGATGGTGAAGGACTCGCCTTCTTCCAATACGATCTTCGAGAACTGCAAATCGACCAGCGACGGCGCGACATTGTGGATTTCGGCCGTGACTTCAGCCAATTCACTCGCGCCGCCCTCATCGTCGCGGATCGCGACGCGAATGGTCGCGGGATCGAACGCCGTCCCGCTTGGCCCGTCGTCCCGGAAAGTGTGCGCTACTTGGAAATCCCGCGCGCCCGCTTGCACAGGCACGCTTTCGATCG
The DNA here is from genome assembly GCA_022844585.1 of Pirellulales bacterium. GTDB lineage: Bacteria > Planctomycetota > Planctomycetia > Pirellulales > JALHLM01 > JALHLM01. Next base: position 7,038 of record JALHLM010000296.1, read on the forward strand.
TGCCGTCGCCCCAGTCGATGTCGAGCGTATGTCCATCGGCGCTGCCGGGATCGACAAAAACGCCGCTCAGCATGACATTGGAACCTTCATCGATCGCGTCGACGGGATCCAGCACCAATCCACTCGGCGCGACGTTTTCGACGGTCAAACTCGACTCGGCAACGTGCGTGCCGCCGTAGCCGTCGTCGACACGAACGGCGATAGTATAAACTCCATCATCGTCGATGCCGAGCGCGGCGAGTTCCGCGGCGGAGATGAGTGGCGTCGCGTCGACGGCGTCTTCAAATACGCCGTCGTGGTTCAAGTCCCAGGCGTAACTGAGGACCTGGCCGAAATCCGCGTCTGTCGAAGCGCTGGCGTCCAACCGCAATTCGCCGCCTTCGGCGATGGCGTAGGGCCCGCCTGCCGCGGCGATCGGCGTTTGATTGATCTGCCCAACATAGCGCTGCGTGTAGATGCCCCAGCCGCTGCCGTCCTGGCTCATGCTTTGCCACGCGACGACGAAATCGCCCCGGGGCGTCATCGCG
>JALHLM010000297.1 GCA_022844585.1 Pirellulales bacterium
TCACATCGTCCACCTTGAGGCTGACGACTTGATACCCGGGCGGAATCTGGCGGCTGGCGCCGAGCGCCGGATCGTCCGGCGAAAAGAGCTTCGTTTCGAGGATCGGCTCGCCGGCATAGAACTTGGTCTTCGCCGAGCGTTCGGCGATTTGTTCCGGCTTGGTGACGGCGCCCTTGGGCACCTTGTCTTTCGGCCAATCCTCGAGTTTGAGGTCCTCGATCTTCAACGTCTCACGTGAAGGAATGTCCTTCATCGCGACGTAGATGGCCTGAGTTTCGGTCGGCGCGGATTGTTGGCCGCGCTTGGCCATCACTTGATTGATGCCGATCGCGGCCACAAGGCCGCAGCCCAATGCGAGCGCCAACAGCACTAACGACTTCGAACGCATGGGCCCCCCCTTGCGAAAATCTTCGTCGAGGAATCTCTCGGTAAGCTTGCGACGCCCGACATGGGTCGGGCGTCCCCGCCAAACATTCGTGTCACTGCACGCGTTCGACGCGCATCACGGTGCTAGCGGTGAGGTCTTCTCCCCCTAAGAAAATTGGCGATGGGAGCCAACTTACTCCACTAAATGGCACGGTGACGGTAACAGTGATACTATCGCCATAAGCGGCAGCCGACGGATCGGGGTCGCACGCGGTCGTGGCGCCGTCGATGGTCGTCAGCCGTTCTTCAACCGCCGCAGTGACTTCCGACGCCGTCGCCCCTTCCAGCACCGCGACGCGGGCTCCCTCGCGCGAAGCGTTGGTCAGCATCTGCTGCACCATCAAGGCGCGGCCGAACTCAATCATGCCGAGCACCAGCGCCACAAACACCGGCGCCACGACGGCAAACTCGACCACTGCCGCGCCTCGTCGTTTTCTTCGGCACTTCCGGCAGGGTTTCTCCAATGTGAAATCGCCCGTTCCCCGGGCCTGGTCCGCGGTTGCTTGAACAGGGTCTAAGGCAAGCCGCGGCAAGGACTTCAGTTGTTCATGGATGTCGTTCATAGCAGCATTCCAAACCAGGCGAAGTAAACAATCGTGCCGATGGCGATCGGAATGCCATACGGCAACAGCAGCATCGAACTCTTGCGATCGGCGGCGATCGTCGCCAGTTGTTCCGGATTGCGAATCGTCCACACCTCGGCGAGGATCGACCAAAATTGGGCATGGTGATGCCCCCACTTGCGGCGAACCAACACCATCCCGATCGCGATCACGGCGCCGATCAGGGCCGAGAGCGCGAAGGCGAAACACAGGTCTTGAATTCCCGTCTCTCCCGCGCCAATCCAGGCGCCGACGCCGGCCAGCAATTTCACGTCCCCCGCGCCCATGCCGCCGATGGCGTACAGCGGCAACAGCAGCGCGAGACCGACGACGGTCCCAACCAGGCTCCAGCCGAGCCCTTCCCAGCCGTACGCCCAGGTGCAGTAAACCCAGCCGGACAGAATCATGGGAAAGGTGATGTAGTTGGGCACCTTGAGTTTCCAGCCGTCAATGACGGCGGCCACGATCAAGGTGATCGTCACAACCCAAATGCTCCAGTTTTCGGCGAAGGCTTCGGCGAGGAGGCGGGGCTCAAACATCTCACAACCTCAGGGCAGGCTTAGGGGAATCGAACTGCGACGTTCACAGCCGCTAGGCCGCGCCATCGGGGAAGGATGGCGTGGCGCAGTGGCTGGCGTCGTCCTGGCAAGCGTATGTCAAAAAACCCCCCAAGGAGTCCGTTCCCTGGACTCCGTGGGGGTTTTTTCTTAACCGAGCTTGCCCAGCCGGCGCCATCCCGACGACCGGCACAACGGGGCTTGGTGCGTTATTACGGAGCCAATTCGGCCGCGACGTTCTCGAACGTGGTGTTCGCGTTCGTGCCGATCGAGTTAATGGCCGTCAAGCAGACGATGATAATCAGGGCCAACATCACGGCGTATTCCACCGCGGTCGGGCCGTCTTCCGAGACGAGAAAGCGCTGAACCTTCAAGGCGAAGTTTTGCATGGTATCCCCCGGTGTCAAAATCGATGTAAGGCGACCGGCGGCGAACCACAGCGCTCGCCGCCCAGCGTAGGTCGCGGCAATGATGAGCGGCCAGCGCCGCCGCCGCGGACCAAATGTCCGCGGCGAGCGACGGGCCAGTATGCGACGACTACGGAGCCAACTCGGCGGCGACGCTCTCGAACGTGGTGTTCGCGTTCGTACCGATCGAGTTAATGGCCGTCAAGCAGACGATGATAATCAGGGCCAACATGACCGCGTATTCAACCGCGGTGGGGCCGTCTTCCGAGACCAAGAAACGTTGCACCTTCGAAGCGAAGTTCTTCATGACAATCTCCAGTCGATTGAGGCGACCCCACGGAAATCAACGATGTAAACCGCGAGAAATAGGTCGCCGCGTTGAATAGGTTGGATTGATGTCGATGCGACGTCGGCTCGCGCCGCCGTTGGCCTGCCACGCATCCACGGCCAATCCAAGAAAAGATCCAACTCCTCGCCTCACTTCGCTCGCAGCCTAACAAGATCATTCACCAACCGTCTTGCGACAATTGATCAACATCCCTTCGGCAACCGGGCGTCCGACTTGCGTCGGCCCCTGGCTTTGCGTCCCGGCCTTACGACCGGTTTGCCCTTATCGAGGACATTGAGGCGACAGGCCCCGTCGACACTGCCCTGTTCCCGGACTCGCTCGGCGGAGAATTCCACCGTCAACTTTTGATCGCGAGTCCGGGCCGGCCGGCGTCAGGAGCGAAGGCCGCTTTCGCAACCCCCGGTCCCTCGCGTCAGGCCACCTTGCGGGAGCCTTTCGCGGACACTCAAAACTAGGTCGTGTCCGGTCGAAGTCAAATTGCGAGCTTGAGAAAATCTTTGCGGAAGGCGGAAAGTTTGCGGGCAGGGGGTCCGGTTATAACGACGAGAGTGGAGTTTGAAGTTTTCAGTGTTCAGTTTTCAGTGGGGAGGATGTAGGTGCAGTAGTCAGTAGGTGAAGTAGTTTGGCCGAACATTTGGCTTGCAAATACTGAAAACTGAACACTGAAAACTTCAAACTCCAATCCCACACTTCAAACTCTCTCCGCCACTACAATCCATCCGTTTGCGCGGATGCGGCCGAAGAGCCAAGGCCGCTTCAGAGGTCGATCGCGCGTCAGCGCCAGCGGGATCATCTCTTTGATCTGCAGCCCCGCGAGGCGGAGGTCGCCGGTGAGTTCGTGGTGCGTGTAGAGATGGAGAAACATGTTCGGGATGCCGCGGTAATCGAAGAAGCGATCGCCCAGCTCTTCGTCGCGATTCCAAACGCGTCGTACCAGACTCCGCGCAATATGCGCGCGGCCCGCCGTGTCCATCAGGTTGAACCACCAGTTGTGGACGTGCAGCACGAGCAGTCCGCCAGGCTTGAGAATGCGTCGCACTTGCTGGAGCACCCGCTGTCGATGCGCGCGGCCGCGGACCATGCCGATCGTGCTGAACAGCGACAGACAATAGTCGGCCGCGCCGTCGCGCAACCAGTCCATCCGCGTCATATCGGCTTGCACGCGCCAAATGTCGAGCTGGTCGAGATCCGCTTTCTCCTCGACGACGCGCAACATCGGTTCGGAGAGATCTACCGCCAGGCAACGGAACCCGCGCCGCGCGAGGCGCACAATCGCCCGGCCGGTGCCGCAACCGAGATCGACCACGAGCCCAGGCTGCTTGAAATGGCGATCGATCACCTCGGCGTCGAACTCGAACAGGCTGTTATAGGCAAAGAAATCATCGTAGTCGTCGGCGATGTGCTCGGCCTGGGAATACTCCCACAACCCGCGCGTCATGCCGGGAGCAAGTTGCCAATCGGGAAGAGGACTGGAAGGCATGGGGGGAGTGTGAAGTTTTCAGTGTTCAGTTTTCAGTATTTGCAATGGGCCCGTACCACGAGCCTGCTTCGCCAACTGCCTACGGTACGAAGTCGATCAGCAGTACGACCCGCTCCTCGTCCGTCAGATTCCAGGCTTCGTGTTCGTAACGGTCGTCGAAGATCATGACTTGGCCCGCGCGCCAGGGCCGTGCTTCGGTTTCGATCTTCAAGGCGCAATCCCCCTTCGGCACGATGAGTCCCAAATGACAGCGGAGGAACTCGCCTTGATAGCCTTGATGCGAGTGAATCCGCGTGCCGGGCGCCAGAACGGAGAAGCCCGCCGCGCCGTGACGCGGAATGTGTTCGCGCACGATCGACGCGGTGACCGGGCAGCGCTCGGCATGATCGTCGACCGCTTCGCCGAGCGGAAAGTTGAAGATCGCAAATACCTGCCAGCCTTGCTCGTACAACTTGCGCTCATGCCAGGGCACCAGAGCGTCGCGAATGCCCTCATACTCCCGCAATACCTCCTTCCAACGCCGCTCCAACACGGCGGCAAAGGCGAACGCGGCGGGATCGTGGAAACAAGGCATGGTTGGGAATTTCGAATGACGAAATCCGAATGACGAATGAATGTCGAATGCTTGAATGTCGAATGGCTGATCACAACCGTCGTCTAAACTTGCGCCGCAGGCTCCTTCAGTCATTCGTCATTCGGGCTTGATTCGACATTCGGATTTCGTCATTCGACATTCCTCCCCTAGATTTTCTTCAACCGCGTGCTCGGCACGCGCGACGGCTTGCTCGCCTGTCCGCGGTAGATTTCGAAATCCTTCGTGTCCTTCGTAATCAGCGCGCCGGCGCCGATGATGTTGCCGCGGCCGAGTTTCGAGCCTGGGGCGATCGTGGCGTTCAGGCCGACGAAGGTGTTGTCCCCCACGACACAGGATTCGCCGAACAATGCGCAGACGACCCAACAGTGATCGCCGATCTGCGTGTGAAAGCCGATTCGCGTGGTGCTCCAGATAATGGAATCGCGCCCCACGCGCACGAATGGTTGCAGCGTCGCCCGCTCCATGATCATCGTGTTCGGCTGCAGCACGAAGTCCGGGGCGACGTCGGCCTTGGAGCTGACAAAGCTGACCAGGTGATAACCGGCCTGTTCGGCCGCGGCGACCTTTGCCTCGCGCTGCGAGTTGAGCTGCTGATGTCCGACGGCGACGAACATCGCGTAGTCGGTTGGCGGGAACTTGTCCGCCAACTCCTCGAACGGCACCACCGGCAGCCCGGCGAAGCTCGACGACTCCACGAACTGCCCATCCACCGTGAACGCCACAACACGGTGCGGGCTGTCATGCGTAAAGTAGTAATGGGCGATCTCGGCGAAATTTCGCGTGCCGAAGATCACAATGTCGGACATGGGAATACAACCTGGCAATCAAACCAGCCACATTGCAAGACAACGCCCATACTAGCCCGACGCGCCAGCGAGGGGGAGCCGACGCGGCTAAGAAATTCGCGACGTGCTTAACATGGGGCGCCACTGGCGGCTTGTCCGCCAGCGCGTCGTTGAAGTTGCTTGCACGGCCAATTCAAGCACTGGCGGACGAGCCGCCAGTGGCACCCATCCCCCGGTAATTCTTTGCGCGTGCCGTTAGCGCCTCCGCCCGGTATGTTCCGCGCCAGCGGCCGGGTATGGTAGGAGGCGGAGGAAGTTTGGAATGAAATCGAAATGGCGGGCAATCGCGTTGCTCTGGCTGGGGCTCGTTTGGGGCTGCGCGCCGGCGGCCGTGACGCCCGAGGACCCGAACCGAATTGGCGACCAGGAAGTCGTCCCAAAAGGGAGCGGTTCGCCGGAAACCTTGGGCGTCGTCGCCGAGGACTATTGGGAAGCCGTCTACCTGCAGAAAAGCCAAATCGGTTTCGCACACACACAGCGTGAACGCATCAAGGAAGACGGTCAAGAACTATGGCGAACCACCACGACGACTTATATTGAGTTGCTGCGGTTCGGCCAACGGTCGACGCAGCAATCGACCATCGAAAGCGTTGAAAACGACGACGGGCGCTTGGTGCGTTTCACCACCTCGAGCGACCATGGCGCGGCGCTGGTGCGCAGCCAGGGTAGCGTGGCCAATGGTCAATTGACGATCAAGACCACGATCGGCGAGCAAGAGTCCGTGGCCTCCATCCCTTGGGACGACAGCGGTGGCGGGTTCGACGCCGTCAACAAAAGCCTGTTGCGCGCGCCGTTGCAGGCTGGCGAGAATCGCAGCATCACGACGCTCGTGCCGGGCATCGATCAACCCACGCCAGCGCGCGTGCAACTCATTGCCGGCGACTGGCAACCGACTGACCTGGTGGGAACTTCCGCGCGGCTACTGCGCATCGACGCCGAACACGAACTCGCTGGCGGAGCGATGATGAGCGTCGTCGCCTGGATGAACGAGCGCGGCGAGATCGTGAAGACCGAGCCCGCCCCAGGCATGTTCACGGTGCGCACGTCGGCAGAATCGGCGCAGCGCATTCAACAAGGCGACACACAGCCGGATATCGGGCGAGATCAACTGGTGCGTCTCGCAACGCCGGCTGGCGATCTGCATCGCGCGCAGCGCGTGACCTATCGAGTCCGACTCAACGACGACGATCCAGTCGCAACCTTTCCGACGCAGCGCTCCCAACAAGTCGCAGCAACCGACGATCCGCACATCGCGACATTGACAGTCATCGCTCTGCGGCCCGATCCGACTGCCGAGAAAGACCCGGCGCCGCCAGCAGCGTGCTTGGATGCGAATCCGCTAGTGCAAAGCGACGATCCGCGAATCCGAGCGCTCGCGACCCAAGCGGTCGGCGAAGCCCAAGGGGACGTGGAGCAAGCCGCGGCCATCGAGAAGTTTGTGCAGGAGTACATCCAGGAAGTGAATTTCTCGCAGGCCTTCGGCACCGCCGTGGACGTAGCCGAAAGCCATCGCGGCGACTGCACGGAACACGCCGTGCTATTGGCGGCGCTCGCGCGCGCTTCGGGAATTCCCGCTCGCGTCGCCGTGGGCCTCGTCTACACGCAATCCGCGAGGAACGCCGGGTTTGCCTTCCATATGTGGGACGAGTTGTACGTTGCCGGGCAGTGGATTCCCTACGACGCCACGCTCGGGCTGGGCGGCATCGGCGGCGGGCACATCAAACTGAGCGATTCGCACCTCGCCGACGGCTCGGCGCTTTCCAGCTTCCTGCCGGTCATGCAAGTCATGGGCAGCTTGTCGATCGAAGTTGTCACAACTGATTCGCCGTAAGCGGCATCGCGCACCAACGTTGTCACATTCCATGGAAACCCCCGCGCCGATCGTCGTGTTCGTGATTGGCGACGATCGCCGCCCGGAGTTTCGCGATATCCTGCCCGTGCTGCGCGGGAGCGCGGCCGTGAACAGCTACGCGACGTTGGCGCAGGCGCGCGAGGCTGACGGCGCTCCGGAACTCTGCGTACTTCTGCAATCGGTCCCGGGAGAATTCGCGCCGCGCGATTTGGAATCAGTTCTGCTGCGCTGGCCGCTGACGCGATTCCTGACGATCGCCGGGCCGCTCTGCGAAGGCGAACCACGCACCGGCGCCCCCTGGCCTGGCCAACTACGCGTCTACTGGCACGCCTTTCCGGGCTGGTGGTCGTTGCAAATGGCACGACTCGCCGACGGCGAGTGCGCGGCCTGGCAACTTCCGCGCACCAGTCGGGAAGATGATTTGCTTCGCGCCGCG
>JALHLM010000298.1 GCA_022844585.1 Pirellulales bacterium
GGTCGCCGACTTGGTAGCTCAATTCGTATCCGCGCAGTTGTTCGGTGTATTGCTCGCTGAGCACGTTAATGGACGGAAGTTGCTCGACGACTGAACCGAGCCAACCGACGACGCGAGAGTCTCTCGTGAGTACGCCGTCGGGCGGCGCGCCGCCGACGGCGATGCCGTACTCCTCCCAGAGTTGGCGATTCGTCTTGTTGACGACCTGCGGCGGGATGTACGTCCCTTGAGCGTAATTGTCGAACGCCACCGCATTCCGCATTTGCGGCACGAGGAACACCTGCTGGCCGTCGAGCGTCACGACGTGGGGGCTGAAATAGGTCTGCGTGTCGAAGACATAGACTTGCTGCCGGACCATGATGTACGGCGATTGGTCGGAGTCGGCGATCAAGTCGAATTGCCGCGCGCCGCGGGTTTGCGTGGAGTTCAGCGTGCCGAACTCGACGCCTTCCACGTTGATGCTGCGATGCGGCTCCCAGGGCTTCATGATCCGAATGTTGCTCTGGTTGTTGAGATAGCCCCCTTCAATCCGATTGACGCCCCGCGGCGCGACTTGCACTCCCACCGTCCAGCCTTCAATCGTCGAATCGAGCACGGCAATGGAGCCGGAGTCCTTGTTCGACGTGATGGCCTTGCCGAAGTGAACGGACCGCGAATCAGAAAGACTTCCGTACAGTTGCACGTTGCGCAATTCGACCTGCTTCGTATAGTCGAATTCAACGCCGAGCAGCCCGAGATCCCAGCCAGTGAAGCCATCGACCACGCTGACTTGCTGATGCGGCGCGCGCTTCTCCATGTGCCGCCAGAACTGCAAACCCCGCATTGAGGAATAGACGGTGTTGTTTGCGAAGTTGAACAACGGCACGAAGCGGACGTCGACCGTGTCATGCTTGGCCCAACTGGCGTCGCGGAGGTTCGCGGTCAGGAACTCGCCGCGTCCCAGACCGCGTTCCAGCAACCCCGTGGTGGCGAAGAAGTAGCCGGCGTTGGCATGGCCCACGGCGACATTCTCGGTAATGTCCAAACCACCGCCCTGAAACCAAAAGCCCACTCCTTCGTGGCCGAAATCCTGATTGGCCACGCGATCGTCGATCCGCTGGCCCGACCCGGTGCTCCGCAGAGCCAGATTACGTCGAAACGTCCCGACTTCGTTGCCGACCTCGGTAGCAAAGCTCGCGCCCGTCACGTCGTAGACGACATTGTCCTCCACATGGACGCGGCTGCTGTGATTGACGATGCCCCAGCCAGGCGAGGTGATCACGGCGCTTCCCACGATCTGGGCGCTGCCACGGTCGGGGGCGACGCCCATGCGATGGAAATGCACCGAGTAACGCGCGCGGGGATTCGCGCCCGTACCGTCGATCAAGCGTCCGAAGGCGTCCAAGACCGGATCGTTCAGCGGGATCTTCTTGTTCGTGCGGCCCAAGTGGTCGAATGCCGCGTAGGCCACGTTGACGTTGGGCGAATGCATGAACATCACGTGCCCTTGGCGCGTCCAGTCGCCGGGCCGCACCGACGTGAACACCACATTGCGAGTCAGGTTCGCTAGATGGATGGAGAGACCATCACGCGGGATGGGGTGATCGAACTGAAGCGGCGCGACGCGCACGCGTGGGCCGTCGATGGCGAGAATCCGCAGGATTTCATCGCGACTGCCTTGAGACATCGCCGCCGGCAAGACGATGCGGTCCCCGACGCCCCATCCCGTCGGCGTCGTCGTCAGTTCGAGCCATTCGTCACCGCGATAGGCCGGTTTCGAGATCGCCACGAACGAGGACTTTGCCTGACCATGAATCGACACGCGGCCGTGCGAGATCAGCCCGCCGCCCAACGCCTGAGGATCGTGTTCCCGGTCGATCGGCGCCGAGTCTCCCAACTCCATCGTGGCGGTGACGTGTTCCGCCACCGGCTGGGTGGGCGTGCCCATTTCGAGATAGCCTTTGGGCGTCACGACCAGCGTGTCGACGCGCAATCGCGTGGTGACGTCGGTGGCAAATCGCAATGCGCCATCGATACGAATCGTGCGCATCGCTTCGTCGACGACGCCGTCGATTGTGACGCTGATGCCTTCGCCGATCACGACGCGCGCGTCCTCCGTCGGGAGATAACCGCCCCAAGTCGCGGGATCGGACCAATTGCCGTCTTGCGTCGCGAAGTGGGTGGCCTCATGCAAGTCCACCAGATGCATGACGGCGTTGTGTTCGTGATCGAGTTCGGGATGCGCGTGCGTGTCCGTACCGGATGGCCCGAACAGCCCGCGCACGAGATTGAGGTCGTGGATATCGACAACGCCGTTCTGGTCCCAGTCGCCGAGCGTCCCATGCGGAACGGCGCTGCCGAAATACCCGCGCGTCAGATTCAGCATCACCAGCGGATCGCGCTCCGCGGCCAGCGGATCGCCCGCAATCCACAGCTCTTGGCCGTAATAACCGTCGGTCGCGCCGAAAATCAGCGCATCACGCCAGGTCGCCGGCGCCGCGATGTTCGAGGCGCGGAAGCCGGGATAGATGTCGCGCGCCAGCTCGGCGGACTGCGTTTCCAGATCGACCGTCCAAAGCTCGCGTCCGGTCGATTCTTGCTCCGCGGTGAACAGCAGGCTTTCGCGCGTGGCCCGCAGGCTGCGGGGCGCGGAGCTTGGCGCGCCCGGTCGGATGTCGACGATTTCCCGGGTGCCCGCGGCCGTGCCGTCGCTGGTCCAGAGTTCCAGCCCATGCTCGGATCGGGCGGCGAAGTAGACGTGACGCCCAGCCGCCGTCAACTCGAGCGGTTCTGTCTGCCCGGACGAACCTGGCAACACATCATGCACCAGGTGTGGAATCCCGCCGCTACGGGACCAAAGTTCTCGGCCATGCGTTCCGTCGTCCGCCGTAAAGAACACAGCGGCGTCTGTGGCGACAAATTCCCGCGGAGTTGAGCCAGCCGGTCCGGCGTTGATGTCGCCGAGCAACTGTGCGGCGCCGCCAGCCGTGGTTTTCCAAGGTTCTTGCCCGTGGACGCCATCGTCGGCGGCGAACAAGAGGTCGCCCCCGACAACCGCCAGCTCGCTCGGCTCGGAACTCTCGGCGCCGGCGCGAACATCGAGCAGCAACCGAGTCCCCGTTACGGTTCCATCGCTGGCCCACAGCTCGCGCCCAGCAAGTGAATTCGCCGCGCTAAACACCAACTCTTCGCCCCAGGCCGTCAATTCGCCAAGTCCCGCGCCGTCCAAAGTACGCGAGAACGTATCGAGCCGACGCGTTCCCGCGGTCGAACCATCCGTCACCCACAACTCGTCCACGTCGCCCATAGTTGCCACGAAGTAAAGCTGGTCGCCGACGCGCGTCAGGCTATGCAGTTCCGAGGAGGCCGAACCGGGCGTCAGGTCGAGTACCAACCGGGTTCCGGAGGCGCTGCCGTCGCTGGTCCAAAGTTCGCGTCCGCTCGCGGACTCCGTGGCGACAAAGAAGACACTGCGGCCCACGGCGGTCAGCAAATCGGGATGGCTGCCCACCTCGTTGGTAATGATGTCGGCCACCAGCCGCGTCGAACCGGCGTCGCCGCGCGTAATCCAAAGTTCGCGGCCGAAATCGCCGTGGTCCCCGGTGAAGAACACGCCGAGGTCGGACGCTGTGAAGTCCTCGGGCTGAAACGAATACAACCCAGGCACGAAGTTGGCCACCATCCGCGGCGTGGCGCTCATCAAGCGGCGAGGTTCCAGGGTTTCGAAACGAATTCGGTTCGACGTACGCATGAGAGACCCTCCTGGTGTACGAGTCGACCAACAGAAATGTAGTGCCGCGAGAGTGTCGAAGCTTCGGCCCGACGGAAAGCACTCATCCGCTTAAGCGGAGCGGAACCATCGGCGAAGCGCGCATTTTTCGAGAAAATGGAGCGCATTCTACCGCGGAATGTGAGTGTGGATCGCATCGTTCAGTGCGAAACAATCGAGAATCCGAATCACCGCCCGCCGACGGAGACCAGGTGCGTGTCGGTGCGGAGGTAGAGCGTGCCGTGTGCGACCGCTGGCGTGCTGCGGCTCGGTTCGCCGGTCGGGTTGCGGGCGATGAGGTTGAATTTCGGGCCGGCTTCCAGCACGAAGCAATCGCCGTCTTCCGCCAGGCAATAAAGATAATTGCCGACGCGAATCGGCGAGCCGGAGAAGTTGCCGTCGACGCGCTCGCGCCAGACGATGTCGCCTGCGGGCGTGATGCAGGTGACGACGCCTTTATCTTCCCAAAGGAAAGCGAGCTCGCCGTGAGTGACGGGGGTGGGGACGTAGGGAACCTTGCCGGGGAGGCGAAAGACTTCCTCGGCGGGGCGACCGTCGGCAGGCGGGCGAACGCCGACCACATAGTTGCCCCCTTGGCCGGAACCACAACTACCGAGGATGACGTCGCCGAAGACGACGGGCGAGCTGCAGGTGCGGAGCTTGAAGCAACTGTATTCCCAGAGCGTGCGGCCGGTGAGGGGATCCTGCCCCGTGATGCCGTGGGCGGTGCTGTTGAAGATGAGCTGGGGCTGGCCGTCGGCGCCTTGGTAAACGCAGGGAGTGGAGTAGGAAACCATGTTGGGCGTGCGCGGCGTGCGCCAGCGATCGTGGCCGGAGGCGGCGTCGACGGCGAGAAGAAAGCTGGGCCCGTCTTGCTCGTTATTGAGGATGACCATGTCCTCATACACCACGAGCGACGCGCCGGAGCTATGGTTGCTCGCGAAGGGACCGAGATCGCGCTGCCAAGCGTCCTGGCCGTCATGATCAAGCGCGAGCAGCGTGAGCTTCGCGGGAGTCGACCAGGAGACGTAGACGCGCTCGGCGTCGACGGCCGGCGTGCAACTGGCGAAGCTGTTGCGGGCGTGTTTCTCGTGGACTTGCGAAGGGTAATCGCGTTGCCAGAGAATGCGACCGTCGCCCGCCGCGAGGCACAGGACGTGACGGGTGGCGGTGGCTTCGTCGGCGCTGGTGACGAAGATGCGATCGCCCCAGAACACCGGCGCGGAGTGCCCGACGCCCCGCAGGTCGGCGCGCCAATTGAAATCGGCGAGCGACCAGGTGGTGGGAATCGTCGAGGCCTCGCTGACGCCGGCGCCGTTGGGTCCGCGGAAGCGCGTCCACTCCTGCGCGCGGGCCGACGTAAACAAGATCAGCGAAACGGAGCAAGCGACAAGCAAGCGGCACATGGAGGCGGTGCTCCGGGAAGGCGATCAGGGGAAAGGATCGTCGTCAATGTACCCTGGGGACGAGCGTCTGGCCAGATTCAGGACCAGCATGGCGAGAGGCCGAAGGGGGCGTCGGACGTTCATGGAGCCAACCGCTCTACCAACGTCCACGCCGCTGTCAGAAAGTCCTGGGGTATCGCAACCGAAGGCGCACATTGGTCACGGCGAGTGGAACTAGCCCCCGCGCCGCGACTGAAATAAGATCGACTCAAGCTTGTCGAACAATCCCTAGGCCCGCCACGCGAGTTCGTGGACGTCCTCCAGGTACGTGTACCCGCGGAGCCCCTCCTCGTAGAACCGGGTGAGTTGCCCGGCTTGCTGGTAATCGAGCTTGCCCTCGCGGACGGCCGACTCCACGTCGGTGCGGAAACGGCGGATCAGGGCGTCCGACTCGTAATTGACGTAGTTCAGCACCTGCTTGACGGTGTCTCCTTTCACCACGGTCTCCAGCACCACCTCGTTGCGGTCGTCGAGGTTGACCACTACGGCGTTGGTGTCGCCGAACAGGTTGTGCAGGTCGCCGAGGATCTCCTGGTACGCGCCGATCAGGAACGCGCCCAGGTAGTACGGCTCGCCGTTGAAGGCGTGCAGCGGGAGCGTCCGTTTCACGTCGCGGCGGTCGATGAACTGGTCGATCTTGCCGTCCGAGTCGCAGGTGATGTCTCCCAACACCGCATGTTGCGTGGGGCGCTCGTTGAGGCGGTGGATCGGCAGCACGGGGAACAACTGCTTGATCGCCCAACTGTCGGGCATCGACTGGAACAGCGAGAAATTGCAGAAGTAGGTCTCGCTCAACAACGCGTCGATCCCCTGCAAGTCCTCCGGCACGTAGTCCAGTTGCTGGCAGAGCCGCTGGATCTTCCGGCACGTGGCCCAGAACAGATTCTCCACCAGGCACCGCTGATCGAGCGGCAGGTAACCGCCGCTGAACAGGTTCATCGCCATGTCGAGCGCTTGTTGCGCGTCGTGGTAGGCCTCGGTCAGGTTGCGGACCGTGACGTTACGATAGGCGTCGAAGAGGTCGAAGACCGGTTGCTCGGCGTCCGACGGGGCCTCGCGCGGGATATCGTTGTCGCCCAGCCCGGAGACGCCCAGCACGTTAAACACCAGCACGCTGTGGTAGGCCACCACGGCGCGGCCGCTTTCGGAGATAATCGTCGGGTGCGCGACCTTGGCGTCGTCACAGACGCTTTGGACGTGGTAGATCACGTCGTTGGCGTATTCCTGCAGCGTGTAGTTCACGCTGCTGTCGAAGTTGGTTTGCGAGCCGTCGTAGTCGATCCCCAGCCCGCCGCCGACGTCGAGATACTTAAGCCCCGCGCCGCGTCCGGCCAATTCGACGTAAATGCGGGCGGCCTCGTTGAGGGCGGCCTTGATGTGGCGGATATTGGGAATCTGGCTCCCCATGTGGAAGTGCAGGAGCTGAAAGCAATCCTCCAGGCCTTGCTCTTTGAGCTCGCCGAGCGCCCGGAGAATTTCAGAGACGGTCAGTCCGAATTTCGAGCGATAACCGCCCGACGACTGCCAGCGGCCGCCGCCCCGCGTGGCCAGCTTCACCCGCATGCCGAACGTCGGCCGCACGCCCACCTTGGCCGCGTACTTGAGGATCAGTTCCAGCTCGGTGTATTTCTCCACGACCGGGATGATCGTCCGCCCGATCTTCTGGGCGAGCATGCACATCTCGATGAACTCGTCGTCCTTGAAGCCATTGCAGATGATGGGCGTGTCATTGCCTGCCAGGGCCACGACGGCCAGCAACTCGGGCTTCGAGCCGGCTTCCAGGCCGAACTTGAACTGCTTGTTGTGCAGCAGCACTTCCTCGACCACCTCGGCCTGCTGGTTGACCTTGACCGGGTAGACGCAGCAGTAATTTCCCTTGAACTGATACTCCTGCATGGCGTTGGCGAAGGCGCCGTGGATTTCCCCCAGACGATGCTTGAGGATCTCCGAGAAACGGACCAGGATCGGCAGGTCGATGCCCCGTTGTTGCAGTTCGTCCACCAGGCGCTTGAGGTCGATCCAGCGCCGCGGGTCTTTGTCCGGGTGGACGAGCAGGTTGCCGGATTCGTCGACGGAGAAATAGCCCTTCCCCCAGCGGTCAACCTCGTACATCTCGGCGGCGTCCACCGAGGTCCAAGCCTTGACGGTCGTTTCGAGCATCGACGTGATTTCTCCAGCGTGCGATAAAGCGGCGAACGGTGTACCAGATTCGATCGCGGCGCGGGCCTGGTTGCGCCTGCGGCCCGCCGGGAGCGCCGTCGGCGCGCAAATCCACCTCCGCGCCGCCGTCGCTCGAACGTAACATCATATCCACTTTCCGCTCCCCGTCGACAAGGCGGGCGAGGAAAGGCGCG
>JALHLM010000299.1 GCA_022844585.1 Pirellulales bacterium
AGAAGTAGCCTACAAGAGCGGCCAGATGGCGGCGCTGTTGGCCGCGCAAGGGGAAAGCGGCTTCATGTCGACGATCCTTCGCAACCCCGGCCCGGTGTACAGCGTCCGCTACGACAAAGTCCCACTGCCGGACGTGGCGAACAGCGAACGCACGTTCCCGAAGGCCTGGATTTCGCCAAGCGGTTACGACGTGACCGACGAATTCCTCCGCTACGCCAAGCCGCTGATCGGCGACGACATGATCTCGCTCCCGATGGTCGACGGCCGCCAGCGACTGACGCGATTTGCGCCGATCTACGCGGACCAGAAATTGCCGAGATATGTGCCGCAGGCGGACCGGAAGTAAACGTTTTGTCCAGTTCAACGACTGATGTAGAAATGACGAAGTTCTAAATTTGAATGTCGAATCAAATTCAAATGACGGAATGTCAAATGATGTGTGCGGGAACAATGCCGCTGACATCACAGTGCTCTCGCTTCTGTTTTTTTCAGTCATACGTCATTCAAATTTGATTCGACATTCCGATTTAGAAATTCAAATTTCCCCCCGCTGCTTCTCCAAGACTCCTCCCAATACTTCATGTTCGACTTCACGCCCAAGCACTCTTTCCTCGTCGGCATCGATTCCGACGGCTGCGCCTTTGACACGATGGAATTGAAGCACAAGGAGTGCTTCATTCCCAACACGATCAACTACTACGAACTGCAAGGCGTCAGCAAGTACGCCCGTGAGGCGGCGGAGTTCGTCAATCTTTACTCGAAGAGCCGCGGGATCAACCGCTTTCCGGCGCTTGTGGAGTCGCTCGACTGGCTGCGCAAGCGGCCCGAAGTGCAAGCCCGGGGCGTGAAAATTCCGGAAGCGAAGGGGCTGCGGGATTGGATCGCCCGGGAAACCAAGCAGGCCAACCCCGCGCTGCAGGCGGCCGTGGAGGCGACCGGCGACGCGGACTTGAAACAGGCCCTGGCTTGGTCGGTGGCCGTCAACGAGATGATCACCAAGTTTGTCCGCGGCGTGCCGCCGTTTCCGTTCGTGCGGGAATGTTTGGAGAAGTTAAAGCCTAAAGCCGATTTGCTGGTCGTCTCCGCCACGCCCAACGAAGCCCTGCAACGCGAGTGGGAAGAGCATGACCTGGAAAAATACGTGGCCGCGATCTGCGGGCAAGAGATCGGCACGAAAAAGGAGATTCTCGGCGTCGCCAAGAAATACGCCGCGAACCACGTGCTGATGATCGGCGACGCCCCCGGCGACCACAAAGCCGCCGTGGCGAACGACACGCTGTACTTCCCGATCAACCCGGGCGCTGAAGAAGCGAGCTGGGAACGCCTGCTCAACGAAGGCATCGACCGCTTCCTGAACGGCACGTTCGCCGGAGCGTACCAGGAAGCGCTGGTCAAAGAATTCGACTCGTACCTGCCGGCCAGGCCGAGCTGGAAAGTCATCGACTGATAATTTTCACCACAGAGGCACGGAGGACACGGAGGAGCAATTCCAATTGAACCGCGGAGGCGCTGAGACGCGGAGGAGAAGTGAGGAGAGGGAATGTCGAGTTTCTAGATGCGAATGACGAAGGAATGTCGAAATCGGAATGTCGAATGTTCGATTGAAGGCTCCGTGTGATGGCAGCATCCATTCCGACATTCGTCTTTCTGATTTGATTCGACATTCAGATTTAGAATTTCGTCATTCCCCATCCGCCCTCCGCGTCTCAGCGCCTTCGCGGTTCAAACAGAATTCCCCGCTCCGTGTTCTCCGTGCCTCCGTGGTGAACCCAACGCGCACCACGAATTGACAGGAATAACGAATGTCCAATTGCGATTTCGGTCTCATCGGTCTTGCCGTGATGGGCGAGAATTTGGCGCTCAATGTGGAGAGCCGCGGGTTCAGCGTGGCGGTGTTCAATCGGACCACGAGCGTGGTCGATGAGTTCATCAATGGCCGCGCCAAGGGCAAACGCTTTGTCGGTTGCCATTCGGTCGAGGAATTGGTCAAAAACCTCGCCACGCCGCGCAAGATCATGCTGATGGTCAAGGCCGGGCCGGCGGTCGATGCGCTCATTGATCAACTCGCGCCGCTGCTTTCGCCCGGCGACGTGCTGATCGACGGGGGCAACACGCTCTATTCCGACACCGATCGCCGCACGGCCTACGTGGAAGGAAAAGGCCTCCAATTCATCGGCACTGGCGTGTCCGGCGGCGAAGAAGGCGCGCTGAAAGGGCCGAGCCTGATGCCGGGTGGCAGCGTGAAGGCCTGGCCGATCGTCAAGCCGATCTTTCAGGCCATCGCCGCCAAGGTCGGGCCGAATCACGACATTCCCTGCTGCGAATGGGTCGGTCCCGGCGGCGCGGGGCACTACGTGAAGATGGTTCACAACGGCATCGAGTACGGCGACATGCAGTTGATCTGTGAGTCGTACGCATTGTTGAAGCACGTGCTCGGGCTGTCGAACGACGAGATTTACGAGACGTTCGCCGAGTGGAACAAAGGCGAGTTGGATAGCTACCTGATCGAAATTACGCGCGACATCTTCAGCGTCAAAGATCAGGATGGCGACGGACATCTGGTCGACAAGATTCTCGACTCGGCCGGCAACAAAGGCACCGGCAAGTGGATGAGCCAGTTGGCCCTCGACCTCGGCGTGCCGACGACGTTGATCACGGAAGCCGTCTACGCTCGCTACCTGTCGTCGTTCAAAGACGCCCGCGTGCGCGCGAGCAAAGTGCTGAAGGGCCCGAAGTCCGCCAAATACACGGGCGATCGTAAGGCCTTCATCGAAGCGGTGCGCCAGGCGCTCTACGCCTCGAAGATTTGCAGCTACGCCCAGGGCTATTTCCAACTCCAGGCGGCGGCGAAGGAACACAACTGGCCGCTCAACTTCGGCAACATCGCGCTCCTGTGGCGCGGCGGTTGCATTATCCGCGCCCGGTTCCTAGATCGCATCAAGGAAGCCTTCGACGCGCATCCCAACCTGGAGAACCTGCTCTTGGCGCCGTACTTCTTGGAAGCAGTCGACAAGGCGCAAGACGCCTGGCGCCATGCCGTGAGTACGGCCGTGACGCTCGGCGTGCCGGTCCCGGCGTTCACCGCCGCGCTCACGTATTACGACGGCTACCGCCAAGCCAGCCTGCCGGCGAGTCTGCTGCAAGCCCAGCGCGATTACTTCGGCGCGCACACGTATCAACGCACCGACAGACCCGGCGTGTTCCACACGGAATGGCTGCAACTGCGCAAGCCGCCGCAATAACACCTGGAGCCGGAAGCGTCAGCGCCCGGAGCGCATCCCGCGCGCCGCGGATTTCACAGGATGATGAATGCCGCGCACTATGAGTAAGTACGCCAGTTATCTCGAATCCCTGTTCGGCCTTACCGGCCAGGTCGCCGTCGTCATCGGCGGGACCGGCGTGCTCGGCGGCGCGCTCGCGGAAGGTCTCCTGCAAGCCGGCGCGGCGGTGATGATCGCCGGCCGCGAGCCCGATCGCGGCGTGCGCCGCGCGGAGGAGATGCGGGCCCTGGGCGACGTCGACTTTCAATTGATCGACGTTACGTCGCGCGAGTCGATTGAAGCATTGTTGACGACGACGCTCACTCGCTTCGGCCGCGTAGACATGCTCATCAATGGCGCTGGCGTCAACGCGGCCAGCACCTACTTTGAAGCCACCGACGACGACTGGCAGCGCGTGCTCGAAACGAACCTGACGGCCGTCCACTACGGTTGCCAGATCTTCGGCAAGCACATGGCCGAGCATGGCGGCGGGAGCATTCTCAATATCGGCAGCGCCACGGCCCATACGCCGCTGTCGCGCGTGTTCGCCTACAGCGCCTCGAAGGCGGCCGTGATCAATCTCACCAAGAACGTCGCCCGGGAACTGGCGCCGTTCAACGTCCGCGTCAATGCTCTTTGTCCCGGCTTTTTCCCCGCAGAACAGAACCGGACGATCCTCGACGTCCAGCGAGTGGATAACATCATGCGCAATACGCCGATGGCCCGTTTCGGCGAGCCGGACGAGCTGATCGGCGCGATGCTGCTGTTGCTCTCGAAAAAGGCCGGTAGCTTCATCACGGGCGCCGATTACTTCGTCGACGGCGGCTATACGGCGATGAGGTTCTGATCTGTTTTGAACCGCGGAGACGCAGAGGGGATGGAGGAGGAAGAGTGTACGAGGAGGTGGAAACCACGAAAAGCGCGAAAGACACGAAAGGGAGATTGAGCTGCGGTATAATTTGAGAACAGTCGTGCCGGCTGGTTTCACTGTCACTGAAAACTGAACACTGAAAACTTCAAACTCTTCCCATGCTCATCCTCGCGCACCGTGGATACCACCGCGATTTGCCGGAAAACACGCTTGCCGCGTTTGACGCCGCGGTGAAGCTGGGCGTGGATGGCATTGAGACGGATTTGCGTTGGAGCGCCGATGGGCAGATTGTGCTGTACCACGATCGCCTGGCGCCGGATCGACGCGAGGTCGGCGCGCATACGGTCGCCGAGCTATCAAAGCTCGCAGGGTACGACACGCCGGTGCTGACCGACGCGCTTGACGCGCATCCTGGCATTCTTTGGAACCTGGAGATCAAGGATCCCGCGGTCTTGCCGGCGCTGATTCCGCTTTTGCAGCGTTACCGCACCACGCACAAGATTCTCGTCAGTTCGTTCTGGCACACGGCTGTTCAAGAAGTGCGGCAGGCCGTCGGTGTGGAATGCGGGCTGCTCACCGCCCACCGGCCGCTTGACCCGGTGACCGATCGCTTGGGTCGTTACACGAACGGCCAGCAAGTCGAGGCGTTCGTCTGGCACTTCGATTATCTGTCGCCGGAGCTTGTGCAACAGACCGTGGCGATGCACTCGAAGAATTTTGTTTATTCCGCGCACACGCAGGCCGATCACAACCATGCCGTCCGTTGCGGCGTCGACGGCATCATCACCGACGACCCGGCGCTCGCCAAAGCGGCGCTCCGCGGTTAGCGCGCCGGTGATTTTTCGGCGGCCTTCGTGTCCGGCTCGAAGAACATCATGTGTTGCCACGGGAGGTCGTCGTATTCTTCGACCAGCCGATAGCCGTTCGGCAGCAGTTCCTTCTTGATTTGTTCCTTGCTCATCTTGTGCAATAGCTTGATCGGCACTTCGGGGTCCTCCAGGCGGAACTCCACAAGTACTAATCTTCCTTGCGGTCGCAGGGCGCGGCGCATTTCCCGGAGCATGTGTTCCGGGTGGGACATCTCGTGATAGACGTCGACCAGCAGAATCAAATCGAGCTTCCCCTCCGGAAGCCGCGGATCGATCGGCGAACCGAGCACTGGCTCGATGTTTGCATGTCCGGCGTCTTTGGCGCGTTCATCCAGTAGATGCAGCATCTCCTGCTGAATATCGACGGCATAGATGCGACCCTTTTCGCCGACCAATTCGGCCATGGGCAGCGTGTAGAAGCCGTTGCCGCAGCCTAAATCGCAGACGCTCTGGCCGGGCTGCAGCTTGAGCGCGGCCAGCATCCGGTCGCAATCTTCTTCGCGCTGCCGGGACTCGCGCGTCAGCCAGTCGGCGCCGAGGTAGTGCATCGTCTGGGCGATTTCCCGGCCCTGGTAATGGGTCAACGCCGGCGGCAGTTCCTCGACGACGGCGTCTTGAGCGCGCGCGGCGTTCGTAGCAACCAGTGCGAACAGCATTGCCGCGCAGGCGACCCGCGTTGCGGAACGGATTGCTAATCGAAGGGATTGGATCATCTTAGCTCGCTCCTTGCCTCAAGCACACCACGTGGCGTCCGGGACGACATGGATCGTCGTGCTCAAATCCGGCGCGACGCCCCGCACCGCCTTTTCCGCCGCGTTGACTTCGTCCGGCGTATCATACGCTGCCAACTCCAGTGCGAACCGCGCTGTCTCGCCCGGCGCTAGCTTGCGCACACGGCCGTGTTTTTCTTCGAACGACCGGGGATTGGGGAAATTCACGCCCGGCTCTAGGCCGGTAACGTAGCCGTCGCTCTCCGCGCCGGTGTATTTCCAGAGCGTGAAACAGGGAAGCTGGTCGCGGCGAAAGCGCATCCCGAAGCCCGACGATCCGGCCGCGTTCTTGAGCAGTACGCCGGTCCGCTGGTCGTTGGCCGCCGCGAGCTCGCAGAGATACACCTGTTCCACGAAGCCCGGCGTCGGCTCGCCGTAGCGTTGCCAGTTGGCGATCCCTTCCGCCGCCCGGGAATTGCGCGGGGACATATCCTTGACTGGCGCGACGAACGCGGCGCCGGCCTCCAGCAGCGGCCGGCCGATGTTGATGTGATACAACAGTTCCATGCTGCCCGGCTGCGCGGAGAAGTTGGTCACCTCGTCGACGACGCGCACGCGGTTTTCGCCGGGCGCCAGCGTGATCGTCGTTTTCATCCGCAGTTGATGGAACAGAAACCGCGTTTCCTCGACGATGCCGATCAGCGTGATCTCGCCCGTGTCTTCGGCGATGTTCAGTTCCACCTTGCGCGCCGGCAGATTGGCGATCCGCCCGTGCAGGCCGTAGCGGAGTTGTCCGCGCTCGTCGAACTCCGGCGCACCGTTGCTCACCAGGCCGCAACGGCAGAGTAGTTCATCAAAACCGTCGAGCCAGCCCAGGCCGGAAGGTTCCGCGAGCGGCACGAACTTCGGATGCACCGGCCCGCGGACCGGCGAATGCCAGCCGATCCGCAGATCGCCCAACCACATCGCCCAAATGCCCATCCCGCGCGTGGGCAGGACGACCACCGACAGGCGGCCATTGTCGATCTCGACCGTCTCAACGTCATCGCTCAGCCCGCCATGCATGGTGTGCTTCACCACGCGGCACCCGCGCGCCTTGGCCGGCAACTCCGCTTCGCCAAGTCGCAGTTCAGGCGTGTGTACGCACTTGCAAACGTCGGTCAGAACGATCGATTCCATGGGAAGTGGTGGGGGCGAGAAGGGGGGAATCGCGACTCGTTGCTATATTACGCGGATTCCAAGTCGGGCACAAACATGCTCCAGCGAGAAATCGTTGCGCCGGCCGATGCCAAAATCAAACGCGCGTGACTTGTATTGGAGAAGCGCCACGGAATAGACTGGCCAGAAGGCGGCATTTCAGCTGAATTGGCCCACAGCAAGAGCGGCAAATCTCAAACAGACGATTTCTTGGTATGTCCGAAACCGCGCGGCGAATACTAAGATGGCGACGGCCACGGTTTAAGCTGGCGACGTTGTTGATTGTGGTGACGCTGGCCGCCGTTTGCATGGGAATGATCGCCTCATGGGGCCGCTCAACGGCGCGACAAGCTGCGGCGGTCGCGATGCTCAAGTCAGGCGCACTTAGCGCGTACTATGACCATTCGGTGAGGGACGGGCGCATAAACGACGAATCAACTTGGGATCGATTCATCGCGGAGCGCTTTGGTGACGACGCCGTTTTCGATGTCGTATTTGTCATTACCGCCGGCCACGGTGATATGGGGATTTCCCGGGCGCGTTTCTCCGACAAAGAGATCGTGGCATTCCGGGACTTGCCCAACGTCGACAGAATATATCTGATTGGATGTCAAGTGACC
>JALHLM010000300.1 GCA_022844585.1 Pirellulales bacterium
CCGACATCCTGGAAAGCGGCTTTCGCCCCGTCAGCGAATTGCTGGGAAACATCGACGGTTTCGAGACGTGGTCGAAGATTTGTTTGAAGGCGCTGTTCGCAAGCTAGCGCCGTTGCCGGCATCACGCCAGGACGTCCCGCACCACGTGTCCTTCCACGTCTGTCAGGCGGCGTTCCAGGCCGTTGTGGTAATAGGTCAGGCGCTCGTGATCGAGGCCGAGTAGATGCAGAATCGTGGCGTGGAAGTCGTGGACTGTCACGATGTTCTCCACGGCGCGGTAGCCAAACTCATCGGTCGCACCATACGAGAACGGCGCTTTCACTCCGGCGCCGGCGAGCCAGCAGGTGAATCCTTCTGGATTGTGATCGCGTCCGCTGGCACCTTTTTGGAAGGTCGGCATGCGGCCAAATTCCGTGCAGAACACTACGAGCGTATCGCGCAACAGACCGCGTTGTTTGAGATCGCGCACCAGCGCCGCCGTCGGTTGGTCGAGCACGGGCCCGTGCAGGTTGTATTGTTCTTCGATCGACTTGTGGCCGTCCCAGTTGCTGACGCCTTCGCCGCCGGTCTGATAGGCCCCGTTGAAGAGCTGCACAAAACGAACGCCGCGTTCCAATAGCCGTCGCGCGAGCAGACAATTCTTCGCATAGGCCGCTCTGAGCGGATTTTCGGCATCGTCCGCGCCGTACATCTTGAGCGTCGTCGCGGACTCGGATGCCAGTTCGCTCACTTCGGGAATACTGAGTTGCATCCTGGCCGCCAATTCGTAGCTCGAAATCCGCGCGGCGAGTTCGCTGTCCTCGGGGAACTTCTCTAAGTGACGTTCGTTCAATCGCTTCAAGAAGCTGCGGGCTTGATCGTCGCTGGCCGTGGAGATTCCCTCTGGACGCGCCAGGTTGCGAATCGGTTTCGAGGTGTTGAAATCGGTTCCCTGATACGCCGCTGGCAGAAAGCCCGGGCCCCAGTTGTTGACTGAATTCTGCGGGGTGCCTCGCGGATCGGGGATTGCGACGTATGCCGGAAGGTTTTCATTCTCGGTGCCTAACGCGTAGGACGTCCACGCGCCGGCGCTCGGAAAGCCGTCCAGCGTCGAGCCCGTCGACATAAAGTTTTCGCCGGGGCCGTGCGTATTGGTTTTTCCTTTCAACGAGTGCAGGAAACAGATGTCGTCGGCGAGCGCGCCCAACTCCGGTAGCAGGTCCGACGTCATTTTGGCGCATTCGCCGCGCGGACGGAATTGCCAGGGGCTGCGCGTGATGTTTCCCTGCTCGCCCTGAAACGTGATCAACTTATCCGCGCCCGGGAGTGGCATCCCGTGGCGGTGGATCAGTTCCGGCTTGTAGTCGAACGTATCGAGGTGACTGCACGCGCCGGAACAAAAGATCACGACGACGCGTTTCGCCGGCGCCGGAAAGTGCGGCGCGCGTGCCGCGAATGGATGCTGCGGCTCGATCATTGGGCGCAGCGGCGATTTTCCGCTGACCGTGCCCTCCGGCGACTGCGCTAGCAACAACCCTTGTTCCGCCAGCAACATCGACAGCGCAATGCCGCTCAGGCCGGTGGCCGCGTGATTGAGAAAGGCTCGCCGATTCAGCAGATGACGGCCGGCGAGCTCGTGGGAAGGCATGATGGTATCTTTCGTGGTTGCATGCGCTCGCGCGCTGCCGGAACTACTGCAGGAACACCAACTCATTGCTATTCAGCATCGCTCGACAGAACGCGTTCAGTCCTGCGGTGGCGATAAACTCTCGCGACTCGGTCAATTCATCGCCGTTGGGTGCGCGGCCAAAGCACAGCCAATAGGCGCGCGTTACTTGCTTGGCCTGGTCCTCGCCGCATTCGCGTTCCAGCCGCGCGGCGAACAGCTCCGCTTGCTGCAGGATGAAGGGGCTGTTGAACAGATTGAGCGCCTGAAGCGGGGTCGTCGAACGATTGCGGCGCGGCACCGAGCTCGCGGCGTCTGGGCAGTCGAACACGCCGAACACTGATTCCCGTTCCAGCCGCACCTTCGTCATGTAAACCATGCGCCGCCAGTCCGCCGGCCCATACGTTTTTTTCGGAAAGTAGTGCCGCACGTTCTCCAGCTCCACTTCGAAGGCGCTGAAGCCTGGGCCGTACATCGTCGGATCCAGCACGCCGCTCACAGTGAGAATGCTATCTCGAATTGGCTCCGCGTCTAAGCGCCGCGGCGGGAATCGCCACCACCACTCTGTCGCAGCGTCGACCGTGTGCGCCTCTTTGCTTGGTCGGCTGCTTTGCTGATAGGTGGCTGAGGTCAAAATCAGCCGATGCAGATGTTTCAACGACCAGTGATTTTCCCGCAACTCGCTCGCCAGCCAATCGAGCAACTCCGGATGCGTGGGACGCGCGCCGGCCAATCCAAAATCGTTGGGCGTGCTGACAATGCCCTTGCCGAAGTGAAACTGCCAGATGCGATTCGCCATCACGCGCGCCGTGAGCGGATTCTCCGGCGAAGCAATCCACTGCGCCAGCGCCAAGCGGCGCTGCTGCTCTGGCGCGTCGTCGGCGAGCGACAGTTTCCCGAGGGACGCGATCGTACCTGGCGCGACCGCTTCGCGTGGCTCGCGGGGTTCGCCGCGGAACAGGCGATGCGTCGGCCCCGGCTGCTCGAACGCGCCGGCATAAACGTTCCCGGCCGCGCGTAGCTCTTCGATGTATCGTTGGCACTCCTGCAAATCTTTCAGCAGCACGCGGCCCACGGTGGCCTGGTTGCTGGGAAGGCGTTCGAAATCATACTCCGGCTCAGCTGGGCCGTCTTCCGCATACGGCATCCGATCCGCCGACGATGCCACTTCGGTCCATTGCCCCGGCTCGACAGCCACTTCAATCCGGTATTCCGTCGGCAGCCGATCTTCAAATTGCCCTTCGCGGTCGCGCGACCACACAATGTGTTGAATGCTCGCCTCTTGGGGCAACTCGATTTGCACCCAGCCTGCGCCGGCCTCGTTCGAGATCCAGCTATGCGAGTTGCCGTGTAGCCCGTCGTGAACGTGCTCCAGCCGATGAATCGAATAGCCTGGAAGCGCACTCGAACACTTCGCCTTGGCACCGGCGCTCGCCAGCGCGACATTCGTCGTACCGCTGTACACTTCCAGCTCATCCAGGCAGGGTTCCGACGAGTTTGTCGCGAGCACCGTAAAGCGGATGTAGCGGGCCGGAAGCGGAGCAAAGTCTTCTTCGTTGCCGCGTGGATTGACGCTGGCACGTGACCGTTGGGCGTGCTTGAGGAACGGATGGAGTTGCGTGCGCAACTCCTTCGCGCGCGCTTCCAGTCGAGTGATTTCTTGCAACTGCGGTTCCGCCAGCGGCAGGCTGCGCTCGCCGTGTTGCACGCCGGCGAAGATTGCTTGCAACGCGTAGTAATCGGTCTGTCGAATCGGGTCGAACTTGTGATTGTGGCACCGCGCGCAACCCACGGTCAGTCCTAGAAACGCCGTGCTCGTCGTGCCGAGCATGTCGTCCAGTTCGTTTTGCCGCTGCATCAACGTGAGATTCACGTCTGGGCTTTTCACCAGATCGTACGGCCCGGCCACCAGATACGCCGTTGCTTCCGGTGCGCCGAGAGAGTCTCCCGCCAATTGCTCCATTAAGAACTGATCGTAGGGTTTGTCGTCATTGAGCGAACGGATGACGTAGTCGCGATACGGCCAGGCGCGCGGACGTTCTCGATTGGTTTCGAAGCCGTTAGTCTCGGCGAAGCGCACCAGGTCCAGCCAGTAACTCGCCCAGCGTTCCCCATAGCGAGGGTCCGCCAGCAACTTGTTAATCAGGCGCGCCATTGCATTCGGCCGCTCATCCACGGCAAACGCCTGCACCGCCTCTGGAGTCGGCGGCACGCCGAGCAGATCGAGATACATCCGGCGAATCAGTTCCGCCCGCGTCGCCGGCGGATTCGGCGTGAGTCCATGCTGCCGTAGCCCTTGCAACACATATGCGTCGATGGGATTGGCGCCCCAGTTAGCGTCGATCGTGGGCGGCACAACACCTTGCAGCGGTTGGAACGACCAATGACTCGGCCGGACAATCGTGTCGGCTGTGTTTGGTTGGTCGGCATCCGGCGTGACAGCGCCTTGATCGATCCAATCGCGCAACAATTCGATTTCTTCCGCCGTGAGCCGATCGGCCTCGTCGGGCGGCATGAATTTGCCGGCCTGTTGACCGCTGACGAGTTGAATCAAGTGGCTCTGCTCGGCGTTGCCGGGAAGAATTGCCGGCTCGCCCGAGTCTCCGCCCGCAAGCAGCGAAGCGCGCTGGTCCAACCGCAAATGGCTTTCCTGGGCGTCGGCCCCGTGGCAGTCGAAGCACTTCGCTTGCAGCAGCGGCCCAACCTGCGTCGCGTAATCCACGCCGTCCGACGCGGAGGCCTCTTGAACGCTGAGTGCGCCCACGATCCAGCAGCCGACGCTGAGCCAGCGAATGAGCTTAGGCATGATCTGGCGAGGCTCGCGAAGAAAACGTACGCGTCGCGACAGGGGTTTGCCGGTCGGGCGGTGTTTCAAGATTACACAGATCGATGGCCTGGCCGCAACCTGCCGCGCTCCTTGGCGACGGCCAACAAGGCGATTCCTGGTGGGCCGGGCCGCGACCGGTGTGTTATACTGCACGTCCCGCCTGACGCCCTCCCGGATCGCCACCGAGTCGCCTCCGATGAAGCGATTGCTCCTGCTCATCATCTTGCCCGCCGCCCTGCTCCACGCGAGCGCCGCGGTCGCGGCGGGGCCGGACTTTCGCGACGATGTGCTGCCGCTGCTTAAGCTGCATTGCGTCCGCTGCCATGGCCCGGCCAAACAAGAAGGCGAGCTGAACCTCAGCCTAGCAACGGCCATCGCGCGCGGCGGCGAGAACGGGGCGGCGATCAACGCGGCGGAAGGCTTGTCGAGCCTGCTCTGGCAGCGCGTTGAAGCCAATGAGATGCCGCCGGAGGAGCCGCTTCCCGACGAGGCGAAGCTGATTCTGAAACAATGGCTCGAAGCCGGCGCGACGGGTCTGCCGTCGGAAGTTTCACCCAAACCAGACGGCGACGAACACTGGGCTTATCAACCGCTACAGCCTTCGGAACCGCCTGCGCCGCACGACGCGTCGCACGTCAAGAATGACATCGATCGCTTTATTCAGTCCATGCTGGAGTCGCGAGGATTGTCGATCGCCCCCGAAGCCGACCGCGTTACGCTGATTCGGCGCGTCGCCTTCGACTTGACCGGTCTGCCGCCCACGCCTGACGAAATCGCGGCTTTCGTGAACGATAGCGACGATCGCGCCTATGAAGCCATGGTCGACCGCTATCTCGCTTCGCCCCACTACGGCGAGCGTTGGGGCAAGTACTGGCTCGACGCCGCTGGCTACGCCGATTCCAACGGCTACTTCAACGCCGACACCGATCGCCCGCACGCCTTTCGCTACCGCGATTGGGTGATCAACGCCGTCAATGCGGACCAACCGTTCGACGCATTTCTGCACGCACAACTCGCTGGCGACACGATCGCGGGCTACAAACCTGGCAGGGACGTCACGCCGGAAATGTTGCCGCTGCTAGCCGCGACGCATTTCTTGCGCAACAGCCCCGACGGCACCGACAGCAGCGACGGCAACGACGACGAACGCCGCGCCGATAAATACGCTGTCCTCGAAGGTTCGGTCCAAATCATGGGATCCGCGCTCTTCGGCATCACGACTCAATGCGCCCGCTGCCACGACCACAAGTTCGAGCCGTTCGCGCAGCGCGATTACTACCAACTGCAAGCGATCCTTTTCCCGGCTTTCAACGTCGAAAACTGGATTTATCCCAAGGATCGCCACCTACCTGCCGCCGACACCGCAACCATTCGCGTCTGGGAAGCGGAACACCCGCTGCCGCCGGAGACGGAGAACGCCGAGGACAAACCCGACCCGCGTGTACGTCTCGCGGAAGCCTTCGGCGAATTGGCGTTCGTCGCCGACAGCGACGCGCCGGCCGCCGCGCCGCTACTGGAACGCGGCGACTACAAATCCCCGGGCGACCAACTCCCCGCCGCCGCGCCGAGCATGGTCTCCGAGCCCAGCAATCCGGCCGATCTCACTGCGTGTGAGTCCACGGGCGCGAACAGCGCTCGCCTGCGTTTCGCCCACTGGCTGACCCAACCTGACTCCCGCGCCGCCGCGCTTCTTGCCCGCGTGACCGTGAACCGCTGGTGGGCGCACCACTTCGGCGCCGGCATCGTCGCCACGCCCGAAAACCTTGGCTACTCCGGCGCGGCGCCGACGCATCCTGAGTTACTTGACCACCTCGCCGGTGAATTCATTCGCCAAGGCTGGAGCGCGAAAGCGCTGCATCGCCTCATCCTGAATTCGGCGGCTTATCGACAAGTTAGCACGATCGATCCTGCCGCCGTCGAAAAAGATCCCGACGCCAAGCTGCTCTCGCGCTTTGCGCTCCAACGTCTCGACGCCGAAGCGATTCGCGACGCGATGCTGGCCATCTCCGGAGAACTCGACACGACCGCAGGCGGGCCGTACATTCCGACGACGCGCGCCGCGGACGGCGACGTTGTTGTGGCCGCCGACGTCCCCGGCGCGAACCGTCGCAGCATTTATCTTCAGCAACGCCGCACGCAGGTCGTGGGGATGCTCGACGTCTTCGACGCCCCGTCGCTGGTCACCAATTGCACCCAGCGCGTGCAGACCACGATTCCGCTGCAATCGTTGAAACTGCTCAATTCCGAGTTCGTCGGCCAGCGCGCCGCGGCGCTTGCCAAGCGCACCGCGCTCGACTGTACCGCCAACCCGACAGCGCGTCTGCAACAATGCTTTCTCCTCGCGTGGGGCCGCGCGCCGACGTCCCAAGAGGCCGAATCTGCGCAAGCGTTCCTCGATCAACAACCTGGATCGTATCCTGATCGCGTCGATGCCGCCGAGCTCGCCTGGGCCGACCTTTGCCAGGCGCTACTCGCCAGCAACGCGTTTCTCTACATTCACTGATTGCAACGATGCTCTGCTCGGAAACACACATCGGGTGCCACTGGCGGCTCGTCCGCCAGTGCCGGAGTTGACGCCGCAATGTCCATCGACCACGCCTTTCAGTTACATCGCCGTGCGTTCCTTGGCCGCTCCACCGGCGCACTGGGTTCGCTCGCGCTGGCGCATCTGTTGAGTCGTGACAGCGCCGCGCAGCAAGCGCGCCTTTCATCCGCAACGGCCGACTCGGTGATCTGCCTCTTTCAGCACGGCGGGCCGAGTCAGATGGATCTTTTCGATCCCAAGCCCGTCCTCAGCCAGCGCAACGGGCAGCCTTACGAAGGCGATCTTGAAATCCATTTCGTCGGGCAGAAAGGCAACATCCTCGGGTCGCCGTTCGCGTTTCAGAAGCACGGGCAGAGCGGATTGGAGTTGAGCGAGTTGTTGCCGCATACGGCCGGCATCGCCGACAACATCACGCTGATTCGCTCGCTGACCACGGAATCGGTCGATCACGAATCCGCGCTGCGCCTCATCCACGGCGGCAAGTTTCAGGCCGGCTACCCGAGTTGGG